>CALZFR010000001.1 GCA_945648485.1 uncultured Eubacterium sp.
AAATAGAGTATGTGTCAATATATTTTGTTAATAATAAATATACCAAACAAGTGTTCTAAAAACTATTGTATTATTCTTTGATGTAATGTATAATAAAATAAAGTCATCACAATACATAGGAGAAGATGAATGAGGAGTAACATATTCAGCAGACTGGTAAAGAATAATATATTATGGTTTCTTTTAGAGATAATTAGTGCATATATTGCGGCTAAAGCACTTGTTCTTGGTAATAATAAGATATCTGATGCCATTGATGCTCTCTTTAATGGAAACCTCTCTGGCTGTATTAATATAGAATTCTGGATTTATGTGGTTATACTTATAGCATTGTCATTTATATTTACTTATATTCAGGTTATGGCAACGAGAATATTTGCTGCTAATATTCAGACAGGATTCAGAAAAGAGGCAGGACAGCAGCTGCTTAGAATACAGTTTAAGTATTTTGATTCCCACACTTCAGCAAGAGTTCTCAATAACTTTATTGATGACGTAACCAGAATGTCCGAGTATTATTCAGATATTCTCCCCTCGATGGTGACATCCATAATTACAATAGCTACAATTCTGGTTTCGCTGATTCAGATAGATTATATACTGACAATCATTCTTTTATTTGTAGTTCCTTTTATGATAATAGTATCAAGATTTACTGGAGGTATGGTATCAAAGCTGACAAGGAAGCATGCCAAGCTTCATGATGAGATTAATGAACTGGCATATGATGCTTTAAGTGGTATCCAGGTGGTAAAAAGCTTTGGTCTTGAGGAACATTTTAAAAGTAAGATAAAAGATACTAACAAAAAGATACTTAAGTTTGAATACAGAAGGAATGCAATATCTTCTATTGCATGGATTACTTCTGAACTCTTAAGATATTCACCACAGGTTATTCTTGGAATTGCTGCATTCTTCAGGGTAAGAGCAGGGTTCTTGTCTATTGGTGATATGTCAGTTTTTCTTCTTTTATTAAACAGAATTGTGTCGCCTCTGGGAATGCTGCCTAACTATTATATTGAGGCTAAGATTGATCTTGTATCTAAGCACAGATTAGAGGAGCTAATGGGATTTCCCGATGAAGGACAGAATGCTTGTATTGAGGAACAAGGCATACAGCAGGAACAGGAAGAGGATATCGCCGTAAGCTTTAAGAATGTTTCATTTTCCTATGATTCCAGTGTACAGGTGTTGTCTGATTTTAACCTTGATGTCCGGAATGGTCAGAATATTGCATTTGTGGGAGAGTCAGGTGGAGGAAAAAGCACTATATTTAAACTGATATGCGGATTATATGAGGCAGACAGCGGACATATCAGCTTATTTGGGAAGGATATGGGTAAGTGTTCGTTAGATGATTTAAGAAAAGATATTGCAATTGTATCACAGGATACATTTTTGTTTCCTTACAGCATAGCCTGGAATATAGCATGTGGAGATGATAATCCCGATATGGACAGGATTCAGGCATGCTGCATAATGGCAAGAATTCATGATGATATAATGGCCATGCCTTCCGGATATGAGACTAATGTTGGAGAGAGAGGAGACCTTATATCGGGAGGACAGAAGCAGAGGATAGCCATTGCAAGGGCTCTGTACAAGAATGCAAAGCTTATATTGTTTGATGAACCTACTGCATCTGTAGATGTGGATAATGAGAATCAGATTAAGCTCGCTTTGGATAATATTAAGAATCAATGTACTGTCATTACAATTGCCCACAGGCTTAATACAATAATTGACGCAGATTGTATATATGTGCTTCACAGGGGCAGGATTGTGGAGAGTGGGACACATGATGAACTTATGAAACTTAACCAGGTATACAGCAGTCTGTACAGTATGTCAGTAAGCGATTAAAAGTGTATGCGGAATGGGGATTAATATGAAGAATTATAATACATTAAGAAAGCTTATAGTTAAATTTCAGGGATGGCGTGCGATACTGTATTTTGGTGCCATCATTGGCATGGGCGTAATTGATGGAATCACCGCTGTGCTTGTATCACGTATTCTAGGAATAATTACAGATGCTGCGGTGGCAGGCAAATCATTCTGGGATACTAATATTGTCCAGCTGATTCTTATTGTACTTTTCATTAAGCTTGGAATTGGAGTGTTTTTGTCAGTTGGTTATAACAACGAAGCTAAAAGGACAGGAGCTAATATGAGAAATATTGTTTTCTCTAAAGCACTGTGCCTTCCTGTTGAATTCTATGAGAAAAACCACACTGGTGATTTTATGGCGAAGCTTACATATGATACGGATATGGCTTCAGGAGTGTTTGGTTCAAGAATAAGAAGGGTTTTAATGCCGGTTATTCTGGTATGTGTATGTACAGTTCCTATGTTTATTATGTGCCCTCCTGTTATGGCTGGTTTATTTGTATTGTGCGTTATTTCTCTTACGCTTAATTTCTTAATGATACCCCTTATGAAGAAATACAGCAGGAAGATATCAGAAGATAATAAGGTAATAAGTGAATCTGTAACAGATATGTTACAGGGTATGGAAACCATAAGAATGTATCCACTTAAATCTGTTATCAGTAACAATCTCAATAAAGCTTCGGAAAGCTGTGGGCGTAATACTAAAAAGCAGGGAAGCCTGGAAGCGATGGTTGCCAGTGTGAGAGCTGCATTTGATCTTCTCGGTTCAGTGGCATTCCTTGCTCTTGGAATAATATATATACAGAAGAATAATGGCAATATTGGTAATCTGATTTCACTGTATGCGCTGTATGGAACATTTCAGTACAATTTTCTGTTGATGGGGCAGTATATACCAAGTCTTGCCAGCCACCTTGTTAATGCCGAAAGAGTTCTGAATTTTCTGGAACTGCCGGAGGAGAATCTTGCTGGGGCACCCGGTATTTATCCCGATATGAAACCTGCAAATGGCAATAATCCTAATGGATGTAATATTGACAAAGTAAGTCCGGATAATGGAATTGAAGAAATCAGACTTGATAATATTACATTTAGATATGAAGGCAAAGAGGATAATGTGTTTGATAATTTCAGCCTGTCATTTAAAAAGGGTATAAGCTATGCTGTTGTTGGAGAGTCTGGGAGAGGTAAAAGTACTCTTATTAAGCTTTTAGAGGGCTTTTATTCCCTTAAGGGCGGGGAGATACTGTTTGATAACATAAGCAGTAAGGAACTTGGTTTGGGGAAAGTGAGAAGCCTTATTGCTTATATTCCTCAGGAGCCTTATATGTACAGGGATACAGTATATAACAATATCTGCAATGGTAAACCGGGTGCCACTGGTAAAGAGGTTATAGATGCCGCAAAAGCTGCCAACGCCCATGATTTTATAATGAGACTGGATAAGGGCTATGATACTGTCCTTGGGGAAAGGGGCAACACTTTATCCGGCGGTCAGAAGCAGCGTCTGGCTATTGCCAGAGCCATACTAAAGGATGCACCAATAATCATTCTTGATGAAGCTACGTCTGCTCTTGATAATGAGTCGGAGAAGTTAATACAGCAGTCAATTATGCAGTATAAGAAGAATAAGATTATAATCATGGTAGCACATCGTCCGTCAACAATTGCAACAGCAGATGTGGTAGTAGAAATATGATTTTTGTGGCAAAAGCCCGGCAGTATCAGCCTGCTCGATTGTCTGATAATAAGTAAAACAGGAAAGGTAAAGAATTAGGCAGACGAAAAGGCAGATGAAAAGCCTAAGGAAGTGTTGATTTATTTTCATTAATGATATAAAATAAATGTATCTTGACAACACTGTTCTTCAGTCAGTGGGGACTATGGTGAACAGGTGTAATATTATTATCAAGGGGGTTCGTAATGGACAGATTAAAAGACAAAGTTGCTATTGTAACAGGTTCAACAAGTGGAATCGGAATCGGAATTGCACGTTTATTTGCAGCAGAGGGTGCAAAGGTAGTTATCTGTGGACGCCGTCAGGAAAAGGGTCAGGCAGTGGTAGATGAAATCGCTAAAGATGGTGGAGAAGCATATTATCACTTCATGGATATTACTGACACAGACAGCATTGATAAGCTTATGGCAGATACTGTTGAAAAGTATGGCAAGATTGATGTTCTTGTTAATAATGCTGCTAATGTAGGTCTTAAGGATGGCCGTGTTGATGAACTGACTATTGAGATGTGGGATGCAGTGTTTAACAGTGATATGAGAGGAACTTTCTATACTACAAAGTGTGTTCTTCCATACATGACTAAGAATGAGGCAGGTGGATCAATTATTAATATTGGTTCTATGGCTTCATGTGGCGGTGACCTTGGTTCAACAGCTTATGCATGTGCTAAGGCTGGAGTAGATATGCTCACAAAGTCAACAGCTCTGCAGTATGGCAAGCAGAATATCCGTTGTAACTGTGTTCGTCCAGGTCTTATTGTTACTCCACAGAACGAGGCACATGTACCTCAGGCATTAAAGGATATTTTCTTAAGCAATATTATGGTTAACCGTTATGGTTGTCCAGAGGATATTGGACATATGTGTGTTTACCTTGCTTCTGATGAGAGCAGCTATGTAAGCGGACAGGTTGTAAATGTAGATGGTGGTATGAATTCACACGTTCCTACAGTTGCCCAGTTTAAAGAATTAAACTCACGTACATGGTAGTTTGAGGTGCTTTAGGATTGCGTGAGTGTGTTAACATGGAGCAATCCGTGGTATCAGGGTTTATAACTTAATATACAACATAATAGACTTTCAAAGTGTGTATCTGGCGGCAATAATGCCAGATACACACTTCTTTATTAATTGGATGTGAAAAGCAGGAAAAAACAGCAAATAATGAAAAAAGTAGGTATAAAATAGTTACATAGTTTTGCGATTTGTGCTAGAATGTTATCGGTTTATATGCGTGATTTAACAATTATTTTTAAGATTGTCTGCGATGGATTTAACAGATTATATCAGGATAAGAGGCAGGGGAGGATACATTTATGGTAGATAAGAGGAAAAGCCAAAATTATTTTGGAAGTATTAAAGGTAAGATAATTTCATGTGCTGTGATATGTATTGTAATTATTATTGCAGCTACAGCTGTTATTAACAGCCTTGTATTGAGAAAAGCACTGATAACTAGTCAGGAGAACCTTCTTATTGAACAGGCTGAACTTAACAGCCAGATTATTGATGAATGGATTGTCAAGCAGGGAAATATCGTTGTTGCAATGAAGAATGCTCTGGTTACAATGGATAGAACTAATGAGAATGCCATAATGGATTTCCTTAATTCTAATCTTAAGGAGAATGAAGATGCCCTTATGTACTATTGCTGCTTTGGCTATAATGGGGGAGTTCTCCCTGCCAATCGTGCAAAGCTTGACCTTGACCCATCTACAAGAAGCTGGTGGAAGGATGCTGTCAGCAAAGGAAGCCTCATATATACAGCTCCTTATACTGATTTTGCAACAGGTCAGATGATCGTTTCAATGGCTGTTCCATTTAAAATGGCTGGAGAGCAGGCATGTGTTCTTGCTGATATTACAATTGACAGTATAATTGCCATGGTAAAGGGAGTGAGTACAGATGAGAATGTGCAGACCTTCCTTCTTGCTGATGACGGAAGTGTAATTATTCACAGCAATGAAGATTATCTTCCAAAGGAGAGTGGTAATACCATTCTTGCTGATGTTGTAAAGTTGGATTTGTCTAGTGATAAGGTTACAACATTTAAGGATTATGATAACATATCAAAATATCTTTCTGTCCGGAAAACAGAAACTACCGGATGGAAGCTTGGAATTACCAAGAATACATCGGTAATTAACAGAGAGATAGGTCAGAACCTTATTCTGCCTATTATCGCAGACCTGGTGCTTCTGATTGTTTCTGTTATTATCCTTAATATTGAGATTGCAGTGCTTCTTAAGCCTATGAATAACATGAAGGAATTCGTGAAGAATAAAGTTATTGGTGCTGAGAACTGCCGACAGGAGAAGTCAGAGGTAAAGGAAATAAGTTATCTTATTGAAGAACTGGAGAACAGGGTTGTTTCTACAATTCGTTCAACCCAGGAGGAAACAGTCCGTATTCAGGATATGATGTCCAAGACAAGTGGACGAATATCTTATATGAATGAGAACATTATGGAGATTGGTGCTGCAATGGAGGAAACAGGTGCCAGTGTATCTGAACAGACCGATTCTATTAAAGACATTAATGATACATGTAAGAGAGTATCTGACCAGATTGATGATTTAAGAAGAAATGCAGATACAATCACCCAGAGAGCAGGAGAGATTATTTCAAGAGTTGAAAAAATTGTTCCTGAAATGATTAACAATAAAAATGATGCAATCTCCGTTACAAGAGAAAGCAGAAGCAAACTGGAAGCAGCTATTGAAGGAACAAAGATTATTGAGCAGATTGCTGATGTTTCAAGGGCAATCAGTGAGATTGCATCCCAGACGAACCTTCTGTCTCTTAACGCTTCTATTGAGGCAGCAAGAGCAGGAGAGAGTGGAAAGGGATTTGCTGTAGTTGCTGAAGAGATTAAGAAATTAAGTGAGACAACCGGCAGTGAGATAGAGAAGGTTAATGGCCTGATTTCAAGAGTTATGCAGAGTGTGTCAGAACTTTCAGAGGCAAGTAACGGCATTATAGTATTTCTTGATGATGTAATTATGAAGGATTATGACAAGATGGAAGTACTTGCTGACAGTTACAAGAATGATGCTTCTTTCTATGCTGATGTAAGCAGTGATTTTGGTAACAGGACAGCCAGATTAAATGATGCCATTTCAGAGATTAATAAAATTATGGAGGGAATTAATATTTCCCAGAGTGAGATGGATGATGCAGTGCGGTCAGTGAATGAGAATCTCCAGCAGATTACTAATGCCAGTGAGAATGTGGCTCATGAAACAACAGAAGTTATCGGAAGCATCGAGATATTAAAGACTACAGTTGGAAGATTCAATATATAGAGATCATAATATAACAGTCATAAGGGTTTAGGAAATAAAGAAAATGATTAATCTTATAAAAAGACAGTCTCCAGCCAGACTTATTGCATTGGGATTCATATCCCTGATATTAATCGGGTCAATACTTCTGAGGCTTCCATTCTGCGTAAAGGAAGGAGTACATTTAAGCTATATTGATTCCCTGTATACATCAACAAGCGCTGTATGTGTAACAGGACTTATAGCAGTAGATGCAGGTGATACATTTACACCATTAGGACAGATGATTCTGGGTCTTCTTATGCAGACCGGAGGACTTGGTGTAACCACAGTTGGAGCAGGTCTTATGCTGCTTATGCGCAAGAAGGTTGACCTAAAGGAGAGGACTCTGGTTAAGGAAGCACTGAATGTGGATTCTGGAAAAGGACTGATAATCCTTGTTAAAAGGATATTCATTGTCACCATAGTGTTTGAGACAGCAGGTGCGCTTTTAAGCCTTTTAGTATTTATACAAGACTATCCTTTTCCCAAGGCTCTTGGCATAAGTATTTTTCATTCTGTTGCAGCCTTTAACAACGCAGGCTTTGATATTCTGGGTAATTTCCAGAGTCTTGTTAATTACAGCGACAGTATAATGCTGAATATTGTAACATGCTTTCTTATCTTTTTTGGAGGTATAGGATTTCTTGTTATATGGGAGCTTCTTGAGAAGAAATGCAGATGGAAAAAGCTTTCAATGCATGCAAAGATTGTTTTGTCTGTAAGTGGAGTGCTTATAGTTGTGGGAACGGTGTTAATCAAGGCTACCGAGAATGTATCATGGATGGGTGCTGTGTTTAACAGCATATCAGCCAGAACAGCAGGATTTTCCACATATTCCCTGGCAGGATTCTCTAAATCAGGACTTCTTGTGATTATGATTCTTATGTTTATTGGTTCATCACCTGGTTCTACAGGTGGTGGTATTAAGACTACTACATTTTTCGTTCTTCTTCAGGGAATCAGGTCATCTGCCACAAATACATCTGAGAAAGCATTTCATTACTCAATTCCTAAAGATGCCTATAAAAAAGCATCAGTTATAGCTCTTATCGCTGCAAGTGTAATACTTGTAGGAACTTATCTGATGGGAATATTTGAGCCAGATGTGGATTTCTTCGATGTTTTCTTTGAAGTTACAAGTGCCTATGGTACAGTTGGCCTGTCTACAGGAATTACTCCGGGGTTAAGTGTGCCAAGCAAGCTTCTTTCAATTATTATTATGTATATTGGAAGACTGGGGCCATGGACAGTGGCAACCCTGTGGCATTTTTCAAAGGGAGAGCGTGTCAGCTTTCCAGAGGGAAATATTTCAATTGGATAATGAGTATTTTAGAAATATTGTAATTAATAGCTCAGATTAGGGAGATGGAGAGTGCTATGTTAATAAATAACAGAAAAAAAGAAAAGATAACTTACGGAATAGTGGGACTGGGAAGATTCGGTGAATCCCTTGCTCTCGCCCTTGCAGAGAGTGGAGCAGACCTTGTTGTAATTGACAGGGATGAAGAAAAAGTTAGAAAAATGCGGGAATATACAGAGAACGCATATATTGTCCAGAATCTTGACAAAAAGACTCTGTATGACACAGGAATACAGAATTGTGATGTGGCGGTAGTCTGCATTGGTGAGCACCTTGATATATCTATTCTCACTACACTTAATCTGGTTGGAATGGGGATTAAGAGGGTTATTGCCAAGGCTAATGGTCCGGAACATGGTGAAATATTAGAAAAACTGGGAGCAGAGGTGGTATTTCCAGAGAAGGATATGGCAGTAAGACTCGCCACAAGACTTGAGACATCAAGAGTACTGGATATAGTTAATTTCAGTGAGAAGATTAATATTTCAAAAATGTATGTCCCTGATATTTTTGTGGGAAAAAATGTTGTGGATGCCAATCTTAGAAGCAGATTCAATATTAATATTATAGCTGTAGAAAATAAAGGCGATGTCCTTGAAACAGTTACACCGGATTATGTATTCAGGGATGGAGATATTCTGTATCTTTCAGGAAGCAGAGAAGGCCTCGGAAAGCTCTCAGAATGGTTGGAGTAGTATGGAAAAAAACTGGACAAAAGGTGGTGTGTTTAAGAGTATAGTCTTTTTCTCACTGCCTTATCTTTTATCATATTTTTTGCAGACTCTTTATGGAGTAGCGGATCTTTTTATTATAGGCCAATTTACAGGCTCAGACATGATTACTGCGGTTTCCAATGGAAGCCAGATCATGCACATGGTTACAGTTATTATTGTGGGACTTGCCATGGGAGCAACAGTCACAATAGGAAAAGCAGTGGGAGGGGATGACTTGAAAGGTGCATCTTCTTACATTGGTAATTCAGTCACTCTTTTTCTGGGGTTGTCTGTGGCTGCAACGGCTGTTCTTCTTATATCAGTGAGAGGTATTGTCTCACTGCTGTCAACTCCTGCAGAAGCCTGTGAAGCAACCGTTTTATATCTTATTATCTGCTTTGCAGGTATTCCAGCTGTTACGGCCTATAATGTAATAAGTTCCATATTCAGGGGACTTGGCGATTCGAAAAGTCCTATGTATTTCATTGCCATAGCATGCCTTGTTAATGTTGTACTGGATTACATACTGGTTGGACTATTGGGAATGGGGGCAGCAGGAGCAGCCCTTGCCACTACAATAGCCCAGACAGTAAGCGTTATTATCTCACTTATATTCATAACCGGGAAAAAGACGGGAATTTCTCTTGCTAAGAGTGATTTTAAGCCTGATAAGAATGTTATGGGACAGATTATGAAGATAGGTGTTCCTGTTGCATGTCAGGATGGCTTTATCCAGATTTCATTTATTGTGATAACAATAATTGCCAACATGCGTGGATTAGACACAGCTGCAGCAGTTGGAATCGTTGAAAAGATAATCAGTGCAGCCTTCATTGTACCATCGTCAATGCTTGCTTCTGTATCAGCCCTTGCATCCCAGAATATTGGTGCAGGAAGAAAAGACAGGGCGGATAAAACCCTTTTCTATGCAATACTGATTTCTATTGTTTATGGAATTATTGTAGCTGGAATTGTGGAGCTTATGCCAGAAACAGTTGTCGGCATATTTACTAAAGAAGCACCAGTAATTATGCTTGGAGGCCAGTATATCCGTGGATACATTACAGACTGCCTGTTTGCTGGAATACATTTTTGTTTTACAGGATATTTCTGCGCCTGTGGAAAGTCATATATTGGATTTATACATAATCTATGTTCAATACTGATTGTAAGAGTTCCCGGTTCCTATCTGGCGTCTGTATTTTTTCCAGAAACCCTTCTTCCAATGGGATTTGCAGCCCCAGCAGGCTCCGTCCTCTCAATCATCATCTGTGTTGCAGCATTCCTGATTTTACACAGAAAGAATGTTAAGATGTAATTTATTCCATAATATATTCATGGACGCTACGTAAGATTTGCGCATCTGCGGCACGCAGACAGCCTCACTGTATGGCATATACACATATAACCGGAACACGAAGAGAATCTAAGTGTTGCGACACATATGAATTACACTCGCTTATTTCACCAATGGTTCAAAACTCGCCCCTAGTCGGGGCTCAGACAGTTGCCCCATTGGTGGCGAAGTGTAATCCATACATGTCGCAGCACTAAGATTTCTTCTAAACGTTCCGGTTATATGTGTATATGCCATACAGTGAGGCTGTCTGTGTGCCGCAGATGCGCAAATCTTTAGCAACCCCACGGCTTATATTTTTGGAATAGATTACATCTTAGAATTCATTTCCAGGGAACTTAGGAATGCCTGCAAATCCAGCCTGTAAATCTTCATCAGTAGGGATGTAATCAGACATTTCTCCATTGTTGAACTTCTCATATGCAACCATATCAAAATAACCTGTTCCTGTAAGTCCGAAGACGATAGTCTTTTCTTCTCCAGTTTCCTTGCACTTAAGAGCCTCATCAATAGCAACACGGATTGCATGGCTGCTTTCTGGAGCAGGAAGAATTCCTTCAACTCTGGCAAACTGTTCAGCAGCTTCAAATACAGATGTCTGCTCAACGCTTCTTGCCTGGATGATGCCATCATGGTAGAGCTGTGATACAATTGGGCTCATGCCATGGTAACGTAATCCTCCAGCATGGTTAGGTGATGGGATGAATCCGCTGCCAAGAGTGTACATCTTTGCAAGAGGACATACCTTTCCTGTATCGCAGAAATCATATGCATAAACACCTCGTGTAAGGCTTGGGCATGATGCTGGCTCAACAGCAATAATCTGGTAATTCTGCTCACCTCTTAATATTTCACCTGCAAATGGAGAGATAAGACCACCAAGGTTAGAACCACCGCCGGCACATCCGATGATTATGTCTGGTTTGATATTGTATTTATCCAGAGCTGTTTTTGTCTCAAGTCCGATAACTGTCTGATGAAGGAGTACCTGGTTAAGTACGCTTCCGAGAACATAGCGGTAACCTTCCTGTTTTGTCTCTGCTTCAACTGCTTCAGATATGGCACATCCAAGACTTCCTGTTGTGCCAGGATGTTCAGCTAGAATCTTTCTTCCTACTTCAGTTGTGTTACTTGGAGATGGAGTTACAGATGCTCCATATGTTCTCATAACCTCACGTCTGAAAGGCTTCTGCTCATAAGAAACCTTTACCATATATACCTGACAGTCCAGGTCAAAATATGAACATGCCATAGAAAGAGCTGTTCCCCACTGACCAGCACCTGTCTCTGTAGTTACACCCTTTAATCCCTGCTTCTTGGCATAGTAAGCCTGTGCAATGGCAGAATTAAGCTTATGGCTTCCGCTTGTGTTATTTCCCTCGAATTTGTAATATATCTTAGCTGGTGTATCAAGCTTCTTTTCCAGACAGTAAGCTCTTACCAGAGGAGAAGGACGATACATTTTGTAGAATTCCCTGATTTCCTCAGGAATGTCTATATATGGATTAGTTTCATCCAGCTCCTGAGCAATAAGGTCGTCACAGAATACAGCTTTAAGCTCATCTGCTGTCATAGGTTTAAGTGTGCCTGGATTAAGCAGTGGCGCAGGCTTATTCTTCATATCAGCACGCACGTTATACCATTGTGTTGGCATCTCATTTTCTTCAAGATAAATCTTGTAAGGTATTTTGTGTTCAGAACTCATTATTAACCTCCTGATTGTTGGGTTGACCCCTGTTCTTATAAACCGGCATTTGTGTAAATATATTGTCTTACGTATTACTTACACAAAAGCGCTTCTACCAGCTATTATAATAAATATGAAAATTATCTTCAATACAATATTTTTCTATATTAAAGCAGGAAAAATATGTTAGAATTATATTATACAAGGGTCAAAAGGTCAGAATTCATTCCTGCTTGGGGGATAAGAGTTCTTAGTTGTTGAACCGCACACATATGAGAGAATAAGTCAGGCAGGTGGGATATGGTTAAGAAGATAAGAGTGATACTGGCGGCAGGTATTCTTCTGATATTTACGGCATGTAATGGGGCAATATATGAAAAATCAGGAGCTGATACCGTGAATGATGAGAAAGTCATTACTAATGAACAGGGAGAGCCAGAAGAGGGTACCTATGCACAACGGGAAATAATTCTTACAAGAAGTTCGGAGTATCCTGAAAGTTACCTTCAGGAAATTATGGATACAATTAAAACTGTTCAGGAGAAGAACAGAAAAGAATATGTAAGTTATTTATTTGTTACGGATCTGCATATTGATGACACTGAGCAGATTAAGGAGGCTGGATACCATGCATTAAATGCTGTGGTTGATGTGGCTAATAATACAGATATTGATTTTGTTTGTGTAGGAGGAGACCTGTATAGCGGAAAACATGCTGAGGATAACGGAAAGCAGAATGCCATGGAACTTATACAGTCGATTTCTGATATATTAAAGAATTGTGACAAGCCGGTTTTCATACTTCATGGAAATCATGATGATAACAGTTTTTCCGGACAGATTAATGGAGAATTATATTTTGACCCGGATTATGTAATTAATGATGATGAATGGTATTCTGTGACAATGGCTAATTTCAGCCAGTATGCACAGAGCTACCATAATGGTTATTTTTATTATGATATTCCTGGCAAGAATGTAAGGGTTGTGTGTCTTAACATGAGCAACGCTGACCGAACTGTAGCTGATGGGGAGAATAAGGAGATAGGAATGCTGTTCTATGGCTATAAGGATGAACAGATTCAGTGGCTTCTTGAGGATGCTTTCTCAAGACCTGACTGCAGGTATTACATAATGGACCATGATGCATTTGATTATCCGGAAGGGTATTCTGCTGAAAGTAACAGAGAGGTGTTGCAGAATATTCTTGCAGCTGCATATGAGAAGAAACCTTATGATGATGGAAAGTTTGTAAAGGATTTCTCTGCCTGGTCAGGACAGCTTATGCTTATGAATGTGGGACATCTCCATCTGGAGCGTGCATACAGTGACCCTGACACGGGTGGACTGCCTATCCTTAATACCGACAGAGAGAAGCTGGGTAACGGACTGGTATGGGGAAACTTTGGTACCAAGAATTATTCAACAATGAGAGGAAGAGTGGCAGGGGAGGTTACTGAAACAATATTTAATGTGGTAATCAGCCAGCCAGGAAGAGTGGACATTGTAAGATTTGGTGCAGGAGATGATTACTATCTTGAATATTAACACAGATTTTACGTTGGACAGTGTCTGGATATTATTGTATTTGTCAGCTTATTATGATAAAATTATAACAATAGCTGAAAACAATCTGATTTATGCTGGAGGATATGAAGATGTTAACTAATGATGCAACAATCCTTAAAATCAAACATGAAGTTAATTATGAAGTGGCAAAACTGGCTTTTGATGGAACATTTGAAGAGAAGAAAGACGAGATTCCATTTAAGATGATACCTGGTCTTCGTCCGAAGTTCAGATGCTGTGTGTATAAGGAAAGAGAGATTATCAGACAGAGAATACGCCTTGCAGAAGGTCTGTGTCCTAACGATAATGGTCAGTCTGAATCGGACAATATAATTCAGGTTATTGGCTCTGCCTGTGCAGACTGTGCCCTTTCACATTATATTGTTACTGATAACTGTAGAAAATGTATGGCAAAGGCATGTCAGCAGGCATGTAAGTTTGGTGCTATTTCTATGGGAAGAGACAGGGCTTACATTGAACCGGATAAATGTAAGGAATGCGGAATGTGTGCCAAGGCATGTCCTTACAATGCCATTGCCGACCTTATCAGACCATGTAAGCTGGCATGTCCTGTTGGGGCAATTAATATGGATGAGAACGGAATATGTGTAATTGATGATGAAAAATGTATCCGTTGCGGTAAGTGCATCCATAGATGTCCATTTGGAGCTATTGGTTCTAAGTCAGATATTGTTTCTGTTATTAATGACATTCGTGATGGTAAGAATGTTATTGCCATGTTTGCTCCTGCTGTTGAGGGACAGTTTGGCGCTGATATATCTATGTCAAGTATAAGAACAGCATGTAAGAAGCTGGGATTTTCTGATATGATTGAAGTTGGTCTGGGAGGCGATTTTACAGCTGCCAGCGAAGCTGATGAGTGGATTGAAGCATATGAGTCAGGCAAGAAGAAGACTACATCATGCTGTCCTGCATTTGTTAATATGATAAAGAAGCATTTTCCTGAGCTTTCAGGATACATATCTACTACTGTTTCTCCTATGTGTGCAGTGTCACGTATGCTTAAGGCAAAATATCCTGATTGTGTCACTGTATTTGTGGGACCTTGTATTGCCAAGAAGGATGAAGTTTTAGACAAGTCTGTTCAGGGCAATGCTGATTATGCTCTCACAATCGGAGAGTTCCGTTCTATGATGAAAGCTAAGAAGGTTGTTTTCGAGTCAGAGGAAAATGATACACAGCAGGCAAGTGTATTCGGAAAAAGATTTGGCAATGGCGGCGGCGTAACCAGTGCTGTGCTTAAATCTATGGAAGAGGTTGGATTTGATACAGAGGAACTTAAGGTTGAGAAATGTGCAGGAGCTGACCAGTGTAAGAGAGCACTCCTTCTGCTGAAGGCAGGTAAGCTTCCTGCTGACTTTATTGAAGGAATGATGTGCGAGGGCGGATGTGTCGGAGGTCCAAGTCAGCACAAGTCAGAGACAGCATTTAAAAAGGACAGGGATTTCCTTATATCTGAAGCGGATGACAGGGGAGTAAGAGAGAATATCAGCAACTTTAATCCTGATTCATTCACAATGCACAGATAATTGCAACATTAAGGCGGTAGAGATAAGAAAGGCATAATTAACGATGGAATTCCAGGGAATTGAGAAGGTTCATGAGGGAAGATTTATTGACAGGTATAATCTTACATATGTCACTAAAGATAACAGAACCAAGGTATATGAGATAATCAGTCGTAATAAGGATTTGACTGGTCCTGAAGAAATCAGGAATCCACATACAGATGGTGTGGTGATAGTAGTAACTGACCAGAATGATGAGAAGATACTTCTCAACAGGGAATTTCGTATGGCAGTGAATGATTATGTGTATAATTTTCCGGCAGGGCTTATTGATCCGGGGGAAACTCCGGAAATTGCAGCTGCAAGGGAGTTAAGGGAAGAGACAGGGCTTACTCTTTTGTCTATTGAGGATAAACTCTATGACAGCTACAGTGCAATTGGATTCTCAAATGAGACTAATGCAGTGGTAATTGGAAAGGCAAGTGGGGAGTTTGCTCCAAGCACATCTACCCTTGAGGAGATTGAGGCTGCATGGTACACTAAAAAACAGGTGAAGGAACTGCTTAAGAACAATCATTTTGCGGCAAGAACACAGGCATATTGCTATATGTGGTCGAAGAACTAGATATTTGTTTTATAAGCGGAATGGAGGATTATGATTAAATCAGAAGAAAAGCGATATGAATCATCCAGTGGAAGATGCAGTATTCATGCAGTTATATGGTATCCTGATGAAGAAAAATATGAAAAGCCTGTAGGCGTAGTACAGCTTGTTCATGGCATGATTGACCATATTGAAAGATTTACATGCATGGCAGAGTATTTTGCAGATAAGGGATATGTTGTGGCTGGCAATGACCATCTTGGACATGGGGAGTCAGTGGCAGACAAAAATGACTACGGATATTTCGATGATTCTGTTCCTGCTGAGGAAACAGGAATGTATCTTGTTATGGACATGCACAGGCTTACCAGAATAATGAAGAAGCGTTATCCTGACCTGCCTTATTTTATAATGGGTCACAGCATGGGTTCATATATGCTTAGGAGATACCTTATTCAGTATGGGGATGATGTGGATGGAGCAGTAATTCTTGGAACAGGCAACCAGCCTATGGCTGTAGTTGAAGGTGGTATTCTGGCAGCTAAATCTGTGGCAAGGGCAAAGGGGGAAAGATATAGAAGCAGATTACTGTCAAAGCTTATGTTTGGCACATATAATACAAGAATTACTGATGCAAAGAGTGAAAATGCATGGCTTACAAGAGATGAGGAAATTGTTGAATTATATGATAATGATGAGAAATGCTCTTTTGTATTCACTCCTAATGCCTATCTTGGATTCTTAAATATTATCAAGTATGACATAAAGCCAGAGAATGTACGCAAAACTCCTGCCAGTCTGCCAGTTTTATTTGCTTCTGGATTAGAGGACCCTGTGGGTGATTATGGAAAGGGAGTTAAAAAGGCGTTCATGATGTACACCAGGTATCTGGACGATGTAGAGTTAAGGCTGTATGAAGACTGCAGACATGAGCTTCACAGCGAACTTAACAGGTATGAGATATTTGATGATATATACAGATGGATGCAGGAACACCTGTAATAACAAAGCCAGCTTCTGCTTTTGGTTTGCAGAAGCTGGCTTTTTAGTTCACAATTATTATAAATGTAATCTGTTTACTTTGCTACAAGAGGAAGGATTGTCTCGTATTTTGGTATATATCCGATACCCATTGTGTATGAACCTGTGTGGCATCCTGTTATCATGCTGACCCGGGAGTCAAATCTTTCTCTGCTCTCCACACATACAACACCTAATTCTTCCTCAAGTCTGCGTCTTAAATCAGCACACTCGTCTATACCCTCTTTTGTAGTATCAGATGTACCTGTTGTAAAATCATATGTGGAAGGGTCGATATTGTTGATTCGGAAATGATGCTTAACACCTTCAAGAACGCCGGTTACAGACTTCTTTCTGGTTCTGGTAATAGAAGAAATGCTGATTTCTCCATTGTTAAGGTACAGAACAGGACGGATATTAAGCATTCCTGTTATAAGTGATGCAACTTTGCCAATTCTCCCGCCTTTCTGAAGATAATCAAGACCTTCAATTACGAAATAAACTGTTCCCAGCTTGGTCATCTCATCAAGAACCTTAATAGCTGTCTCATAGGGTACGTTATCCCGGTTCATTCTTACAGCCTCATATACAAGAAGTTCCTGGGCAGCAGAATTTAACTGGGAATTGATTACCGTAATCTGCGCATCGGGATATTCTTCTCTAATCTGGTCAGCTGCCATATTAGCTGAATTAAAAGAACCACTGAACAAGGTTGATATGGTAATTGCAATTATTGGAGTGTTCTCCTTGACATATGGCATGAAGTAATCAATGTAATCATGAACACTTGGCATTGAAGTTTTAGGGTATACTTTCTCACTGGTCATTCTGTTGTAGAAATCCTCAGTGGTAAGTTCATATTGTGCTTTTAAATAGTTTTCTCCATCAAATGAAACATAAAGTGGAACAATAGTTACTCCTAAGGATTCTGCATATTCAACTGTAAAGTCACAGGGGGTGTCGCTAAAAATCTTAAACATAATACTCTCCATTCAATAGACGTTTTTAGTAATATAACACATAGTTTTTAAAACCACAATATTGTTTCAGTGCTTTATATATTTTTTAGAAAATTATTAAAAACTATACTTGAAATCTATAAAAATATGTGATAGTATAACAACATCGGTATACTGATACGCGCGAATATTTACTTTTACAGAACTCTGGCACTCCATTTCCGGCCGGAATGGACTGCGTCATTGGCAGATTATTACTTATAAGCTTGACCTGCATATGCCATTTTTTCACAGAATAACAATATTATACATTAGTTTAAGGAGGATTTTAATGAGATATAGGAACAGATTAATAGCTGTATCAGCTGCACTTATAAGTGCTGTTGGACTTATTTTTGGAATATCTGCTGGAATAATGGCTGGCAGAATGATACATCATAGTAATGGAATGATTACAGATGTCAAAGATGTGATATTTATGGAACCTGTATGTGTTATGGCAGCAGAACCAGATGAAAGTACAGGGAATGTATTGCAGCAGACAGAGAATCAGGGTGCTGTGCCTGTTTTGCTGACAGCAGATGATGGTGCTCCGGTGCTTGAATCTGTTTTAATTGCTGATACATGGCAAGGAGTTAATCCGGGAGATACCATAAGACTGACTCTTGGAATTAAATCATCTGAGAGCAGCATTACCGGCGCTGCAGCAGTTTTTAAAAGTGAGGAGGGCAGAACAATAACTGCTGGAGGAGAGAATGTCACCCTCACAGAAGGAAAATACCTTGATATAACTGTGCCTTTATATACATTTGGAGGAAAGTACACTATAGAGAGAATTACTCTTGCTAACAGCCAGAATAAGGTATCTATGTATGTTAATCCTTATGTTTATTCAGGAAGCCATACAGTTACACGAAAAGAAAACCTGACAGATGACCAGGTGAAGCTCTGCATTATAGTGAATAATGAAAAGAATGATTCAAAGCCTCCTGTTATCAGTGAGTTTGAAATTGAAAAAGAGGAAGCTGTTCCCGGAGATGAATTAAAATTTGCTGTTAAAGCATACGATCCGTATGAATCCTCAGTGGATGCATTTGACAAAGAAGTGCTGTATGCAGGTTCCGGGCTTTCTTCTGTCAGATTTGTCTGGGAGAGACAACGGCAGGAAGAAGATGGCGATTCATTATTAAAATGCTTCACTTTTTCTGAAAATATTCTTTTTTCAGACATGAAGAATAATGACGGAATATACACGGGAACCATAAAGCTGCCAGAGGATTGCATGCCGGGCACGTATGGGATAAAGAATATTACAGTCACAGATATGTGTGGCAATGAGGCTGAATATACAGAATTTAACGCAGACATCGCCGTGTCTGAGAAGTCATCTGATAAATCAGCAGTTTTCTTAAGCTCAAGGAATGAGGCTGTACCAGTAACGGCAACACAGACTCCACGCACAGGAGACAGTGCACCTTTAATGGCTCTGATATTTGTATTGTCTGCTGCGGGATTAGTAATTATCAAGAATGTTTTGAAGTTTAAAGTAAGCCAGAATTAACAAGTTGGCAAAATCTTATCTGTGTTGTATCATTATTTCTATGACAGGTTGACGGAAGAATGGAGATAGTTATGAGAGAAAAAGCTGTTTTAATTAATATGAATCAGAAAGATGTACAGGAAATATACAGATGCTGCAGCAGAATGGGTATTGGGGTGATTGTTGCAGATAATAGCCAGGACCAGCTTCTCCTGGAAAAACTGGCTGAATGTCCTTTCTATAAAGGTGGAACAGTAGGTGAAGCCTCGGGAAAGTCTGTGGTACTAATGTGTGATTTTACAGAAAAACATTTTGATAAGCTGCTGGATTATATCAAGCATTCTGATGTCCATGTGGATTTTAAGGCAGTTCTTACTCCTACGAACATGAAGTGGGACAGCCGTAAGCTGATAGCTCATATGGAATTTGAAAGTTTGCAGAAAAGATGAATAATCTGTTAGTTGAAGTGGTTCACAATCTGGTGAAAATGTGGTATAATACTTTGGAATGTTTTGAAGAAACGTGATATTTTTTGAAAGACAGGAGAATGTTAATGAAAGTTACTGCATTTTTGACAAATGGTTTTGAAACAGTGGAGGCTCTTGCAGTTATTGACATACTAAGAAGAGCTAAGGTTGACGTGGAGACTGTATCAATAACAGGGGATTTAGAGGTGAAAAGTGCACAGAATATTATTGTACATGCTGACAAGCTGTTTAGTGAAGTGGATTTAGAACAGTCAGATGTGCTCTTTTTACCAGGAGGACCGGGACATAAGTCATATATGGAATGTCCTGAGCTTCTTGAAGCTATTAAGTCACATAACGCTAAAGGAAAGCGGATTGCTGCCATATGTGCAGCACCAAGTATACTGGGAAGGCTTGGGATTCTTTCAGGCAGGAAGGCAATGTGTTTTCCTGGATTTGAGGAATATCTGCAGGATGCCCAGATTGTGGATGCTCCAGAGCGTGTAGTTACGGACGGTAATATAACAACTTCAAGAGGAATGGGAACATCTGTTGATTTGGGACTGGAACTGGTTAAGCTGCTATGTGGACAGGACGTGGCAGATGCCCTTGGTAAATCAATTCAGTACATTTTAGTCTGATTTTTTGGGGATGTATAATGGATAACGAGTATTTATATGAAGATACAGTGTATGGAGATATATCAGTGGAAGAGTCTGTGAGAAGACGACGGGAAAAGGCACGCAGATTGAAGAGACGCAGGGAAAAGCAGCTCTTACTTCTAAAAAGACGTATTATTGCGGCATGCTGTGGAATTGTTCTTCTTGGACTTCTGATTTTTGGAGCTGTTTCAGGCGTAAAGGCTATAAGGGATGTTATTGGCTCAAGGATAGCTGGTAATAAAGTGGATGAGGTGGCTGCCGGCAATGATGATGCATCAGCAGGGCAGCGTGATGTCTATAAAGTGAAATATGATTTTCCGGCATTTAGTAATAAATATACTGAGATAACAAGTTCATCAGTCAGAATTCCATATGTGGCGCTTCTTTCTGTTGAAGATAACATTATTATTGCTGGTCGTGAACCGGATTCCAAGATTTATCCTGCATCCATGACAAAGGTCATGACCTTGCTTGTTGCAGTGGAGAATATTGAAGACCTTGACAATTCATATTATACATTTAAATTTGATGAGCTTAACAAATTATATCTGGAAGAGGCGTCTGTAGCAGGTTATCTTGTGGATGAGAAGGTTTCAGCCAGGGATATGCTCTATGGTCTTGTTCTTCCGTCAGGTGCAGATGCTGCAGTAGGACTGGCGAATCTTGTAGCTGGTTCTGAGACGGAATTTGCCAAGCTTATGAATAAGAAGTGTGATGAGCTTGGACTTAAGAATACGCATTTTGAGAATACATCAGGACTGTATAATGATAACCAGTACACAACACCGATTGAAATGGCAATTATTATGAGGGCTGCCATGGATAATCCGGTATGTGCAAAGGTTCTCTCAACCTATCAGTATGATTCAACACCTACTGACAAGCATACGGAAGGCATTAAGCTTACCAGTACAATGTTCAGCAGAATGTATGGCAATGAAGTTGAGGGCGTTTCTATTCAGGCTGGCAAGACAGGATATGTGTATGAGTCTGGACACTGTCTTGTGAATTATGCAGAGAAGGACGGAAAGCATTATGTCTGTGTGCTTGCCCAGGGAACTAACAAGTGGCACTGCATATTTGATTCATTTGATATTTATACTAATTATCTTCCATAACTGCTCCATTAATTTCCATTCATATTAATTGTGGGTAGTGCTCATAATAACAACAGAACAGCTGATGAAGCCGGCTGATACAGGGAGAGGAATCCAACGCCGGATTTAACGCTTTGCTGTTCTATTATGAAAAAGAATGGAGATGGTTTTAATGTCAAATTCAAGTTCAAGTTCAAGCAGTTCAAAGACTAAGAAAGAGGCACAGAGCGCTCTTGACAGATTCAAGATGGAGGTTGCTTCTGAGATCGGTGTTAACTTAAAGGAAGGTTACAATGGTGACCTTACTTCTGCAGAGGCAGGTTCTGTAGGTGGTAACATGGTTAAGAAGATGATCAGAAAGCAGGAGGAGCAGATGAGCTCAGGTAACTAGTCGTTGCCGGTATATTTGCTTATAGCTGATTGTTAATTATGAAGGAAAGCAGACTGACGTAAGGGCGGTCTGCTTTCTTTTTTACATATCTTTAATTAATTTTTTGTAAAAAAGGTTGGCAATATGTTTGTTTATATGCTATAATCTACGTCGTATGTACGTTGTGAAGGTGTATGCACCCTTTGCATAGATGGAAATTGGAGGAATTATTATGAGTTTCAAAGTTGAACAGTTAGAAGAAAAGAATATGGTTAAGCTTGTTATTGAGGCTACTGCTGAGGAGTTTGAGGCAGGTCTTAATACTGCATATAATAAGAGCAAGAGCAAGATTAATGTGCCTGGATTTAGAAAGGGTAAAGCTCCTCGTAAGATTATTGAGCAGCTCTACGGACAGGAAGTATTCTTTGAGGATGCTGCTAACGCAATTATTCCTGATGCTTATGCAAAGGCGTGTATCGAGAGTGAACTTGATATTGTTTCACAGCCTAAGATTTCTGTAACACAGTTAGAGAAGGGCAAGCCATTCGTATTTGAGGCAGAGGTTGCCGTAAGACCAGAGGTTGAGCTTGGTAATTACAAGGGAGTTGAGGTATCTAAGGTTGATACAGAGGCTACAGATGCTGATGTTGAGGAAGAGATTAAGAAGGTTGCAGAGCAGAATTCAAGAACAATAACTGTTGAAGACAGAGCTGTTAAAGATGGCGATATGACAGTAATTGACTTTGAGGGATTCATTGATGGCGAAGCTTTTGAAGGTGGTAAGGGCGAGAATTATCCTCTTACAATTGGCTCTCATTCATTTATTGATAACTTCGAGGATCAGATTATCGGTATGAATATCGGAGATGAGAAGGAGATTAACGTAACTTTCCCAGAAGATTACCATGCAGAAGAGTTAAAGGGCAAGCCAGCTACATTTAAGGTTTCAGTTAAGGAAATCAAGGAGAAGCAGCTTCCTGATATTGATGATGATTTTGCACAGGATGTATCTGATTTCGATACACTTGATGAGTATAAGGCAGATCTTAAGAAGAAGATAGCAGAACGCAAGGAAGCAGAAGCAAAGAAACAGAAAGAGACAGAGGCTATTGAAAAGATCGTTGCAGATTCTAAGATGGATATTCCACAGGCTATGATTGATACACAGGTTACAAGAATGGCTGAGGATTTCGCTCAGAGATTACAGCAGCAGGGTCTTTCATTAGAGATGTATTTTAAGTACACAGGACTTACAGCAGAGAAGATTCTTGATGACATGAAGCCAGAGGCAGTTAAGAGAATTCAGAACAGCCTTGTTCTTGAGGCAGTTGCTAAGGCTGAGAACATCCAGGTATCTGACGATGAGTTTAATGCTGAACTTTCAAAGATGGCTGAGATGTATAAGATGGAAGTAGATAAGATTAAGGAGTTCATGGGTGAGAGCGAAGAGAAGCAGATGAGAGACGATATCGCAATCCAGAAGGCTGTTGACTTAATCGTTTCCAGTGCTGTTGAGAAGTAATTATTTTAATACAGTTACAAATCTGTGCCCTGCACACAGGGTGCAGACTTATGGTTATTAATGTGTGCAGGAAAGAGGGATAATATATGAGTTTAGTACCTTACGTTGTTGAACAGACCAGCCGTGGAGAGAGAAACTATGACATATATTCACGACTTTTAAAGGACAGAATAGTTTTTCTTGGTGAAGAGGTTACAGATGTATCAGCTAATATAGTTGTTGCACAGCTTCTTTTCCTTGAGGCTGAGGATCCTGGCAAGGATATACATCTGTATATTAACAGTCCAGGTGGTTCAGTTTCAGCAGGCTTCGCTATATACGACACAATGCAGTATATTAAGTGTGATGTATCAACTATCTGTATGGGAATGGCAGCCAGCATGGGAGCTTTCCTTCTTGCAGGTGGTGCCAAGGGTAAGAGAATGGCACTTCCTAATGCAGAGATTATGATTCATCAGCCTTCAGGCGGAGCAAAGGGTCAGGAGACTGAGATTCGTATTGTTGCTGAGAACATTTTAAAGACCAGAAATAAATTAAATGAAATTCTTGCTGCTAATACTGGTAAATCAGTAGAGGAAATTGCTCGTGATACAGAGCGTGATAACTATATGACAGCGAAAGAAGCGCTTGAGTATGGTTTGATTGACAGCATAGTTGAGAAGAGATAATTTTTATTAGGCTGTCACTACTGTGTTAGTGGCAGCCGATTTTAGAAAGTAGGTATATATGGCAGGAAAGATCAATGATGAGAAGTTAAAATGCTCATTTTGTAATAAGCCTCAGGATAAGGTTAAGAAGCTTATTGCCGGAGCTAATGGTGCTTACATCTGTGATGAATGTGTAGCAATATGCAGTGAAATTCTTGATGAGGAATTCCTTATGGATGATGATGTGGCAGAGGAGCCACAGCTTGATATCAACCTTCTTAAACCAAAGGAAATAAAAGAATTCTTAGACGAGTATGTAGTTGGACAGGATGAAGCCAAGAAGGTTCTGTCAGTTGCGGTTTATAACCATTATAAGAGAATATTATCAGGCAAGAAGGTGGATGTTGAACTTCAGAAGAGCAACATTCTTATGCTTGGACCTACTGGATCAGGTAAGACATTCCTTGCACAGAATCTTGCCAGAATTCTGAATGTTCCATTTGCGATTGCAGATGCTACTACACTGACTGAAGCAGGATATGTAGGTGAGGATGTAGAGAATATTCTTTTGAAGGTTATTCAGGCCGCGGATTATGATGTGGAAAAAGCTCAGTATGGCATTGTCTATATCGATGAGATAGATAAGATTACCAAGAAGTCAGAGAATGTATCAATTACAAGAGATGTTTCTGGTGAAGGTGTACAGCAGGCGCTCCTTAAGATATTAGAAGGAACAGTTGCATCTGTTCCACCACAGGGAGGCAGAAAGCACCCACAGCAGGAGCTTATTCCAATTGATACAACTAATATTCTGTTTATATGTGGAGGCGCATTTGACGGACTGGAAAAGATAATTGAGTCCCGTATGGATAAGAGTTCTATAGGATTCAATGCCCAGGTTAAAGAGAAGAAAGATGCAGATGTGGGAGAGATGTTTGCCCAGGTTCTGCCTGAAGATTTCATTAAATTCGGACTTATACCTGAATTCGTGGGAAGAGTTCCAGTTGTTGTATCTTTGGATTCTCTTGATGAGGAGGCGCTGGTGCGTATTCTGAAGGAGCCTAAGAATGCTATTATCAAGCAGTATAAGGCATTGTTCTCTCTGGATGAAGTTGAACTTGAATTCACAGATGATGCTCTTGTGGAGGTGGCAAAGAAGAGCCTTGCCAGAAAGACAGGAGCCAGAGGATTGAGGTCTATCTTAGAGAAGGTAATGAATGATGTAATGTACAGAATTCCTTCTGATGATACCATAGCCAAATGTATCATTACAAAAGAGGCAGTGGATGGTGAAGCAAAGCCATTGATTGAGTATAGAACAGATGTGGTAAAGAAAGCCCAGTAATGTATATAATTTCGTATAGGAATGGAGATTAGTATGAATATATTAATTTTACCTGCTATAGCGTTAAGAAGTATGACCGTGTTACCTGACATGGTCATACATTTTGATATAAGCAGAGAATCATCCATTAAGGCATTGGAAAAGGCTTTATCAGCCGGTGAACAGAGAATATTTCTTACTGCCCAGACTGATCCTGAGATAGCTGACCCAACTCCTGATGATTTGTACAAAACAGGAACAGTTGCTGTGATAACCCAGGTGTTCAAGCTGCCTGACAATGTTTTCAGAGTACAGGTTGAGGGAAAGAAGAAGGCTATTGCCCAGTATATAGGGGATACGGAGGCAGGACTTGCTGCTAATATTGAGGTCTGTGACACATGGATTGAACCGGCAGATGATTATACGTCTAAAGCCATGGTTTCAGGATTAAGAGAGGTTATAAGAAAGATTAGCATAGCCAATCCTAATCTTGGTAAGGATATGCTTAAAAAATGGATGGATATTGATAAAGCAGATGTTCTTATTAAGAGAATGATTATTGATTATCCTATGCTTAACCAGAACAAGCAGCATTTTCTGGAACTTGACAATATAGAAGAATGCTATGAGGATCTGGTCAGATATATCCTTGAAGAACTGAATATATATCAGATTAAGGATGAGCTGACCAAGAAGGTTAAGGAGAGAGTTGATAAGAACCAGAAGGATTACATCATAAGGGAACAGCTTAAGGTGCTTAATGATGAGTTGAATGGCAGTTCTGATATATCAGAAGCAGATGAATACATTAATCAGCTGGAAAAACTTAATGCATCCTCTGAGATTAAGGAGAGCATAAGAAAGGAAATCAAGCGTTTCCGTTCAGTGACACAGGGCTCATCAGAGGCTAATGTGGAGCGTGGATACATTGAGACACTTCTTTCTCTTCCATGGGATAATTGCAGCCAGGATAACAAGGATATAGATAATGCAAGAATTATCCTTGATAGAGACCACTACGGAATGAAAGAGATTAAGGAAAGAATACTTGAGACTCTTGCCGTGCGTAACGTAACAGAAGCTGGTAATGCGCCTGTTATATGTCTTGTTGGTCCTCCTGGAACAGGTAAGACCAGTATAGCAAGAAGCGTGGCAGATGCACTTGAGAGACAATATGTAAGAGTGTGTCTGGGTGGTGTCAGGGATGAGGCAGAAATCCGTGGGCACAGGAAAACCTATGTTGGAGCCATGCCTGGAAGAATTATTGACGGAATTAAGAAAGCAGGAGTTAAGAATCCTGTCATGGTTCTTGATGAGATAGACAAGGTCAGCAATGATTATCGTTCAGATACATCAGCAGCTTTGCTGGAGGTTCTTGATACAGAGCAGAACAACCGGTTTATAGATCATTATGTTGAACTGCCTACAGACCTTTCCCAGATTCTGTTTATAGCAACGGCTAATGATTTGTCGGGTGTAAGTAAGCCTTTACTTGACAGAATGGAGATAATAGAGGTTAACAGCTATACCAAGAATGAAAAAATGCATATTGCTAAGGAACATCTTGTTGCAAAGCAGATTAAGAAAAACGGACTGACCAGGGCAGATATTAAATTCACAGACAGAGCATTGTCAGACATAATTGACTGCTATACAAGAGAAGCAGGGGTACGTAATCTTGAACGCCAGATTGCAAAGGTATGCAGAAAGGTTGTTGTAAGTCAGTATCACGATGGGAAGATAGACCATGGCGCTGTGACAGTTTCTATAACAGGAAAGAATCTGTCAGATTACCTTGGCAAGAAGAAATATCATCCAGATAAGGTAAATAAACATGATGAGGCAGGTATTGTCCGTGGACTGGCCTGGACATCAGCAGGTGGTGATACCCTTGAGATTGAGGTCAACACAATGCCAGGTAAGGATTCGCTGATTCTTACAGGACAGATGGGAGACGTTATGAAGGAGTCGGCAAGGATTGCCCTTACATACGTCCAGTCAGTGGTAAGTAAAGCACCTTACAAGGTATCCCAGAAGTTTTTTGACGATAATGTTGTACATATACATATCCCAGAAGGGGCAGTTCCAAAAGATGGCCCTTCAGCTGGAGTTACAATGTCAACAGCTATTCTTTCGGCAGTGACAGGAATTCCTGTGCGTTCAGATGTGGCAATGACAGGAGAAGTTACCCTGAGAGGAAGAGTTCTCCCTATAGGAGGGCTCAAGGAAAAACTTCTTGCAGCCAAAACAGCAGGTGTTAAGACGGTAATAGTTCCGGAAGAAAACAGACCTGATGTGGAAGAGTTTGATGAAGAGATAACAGGAGGACTTTCTGTTATCTATGCACAGGACATGAAACAGGTACTTGCCTGCGCGCTTGTATCAAAGTGATTAATCATGATGCATAAAAATTTTCTGACACTGGGGTGTAAATTAAAGATATGATTAGAACATTTTATTAACATAAAAGCATCAGCCATGGGCTGGGCAGAAGGGTGGAGCAATGGTTATTAAAAAAGTAAATCTGGATATTGTAATAGGAGTTACCAGCAAGGTTCCAGAAACAGAATATCCAGAGGTGGCATTTGCAGGTAAATCAAATGTTGGAAAGTCATCGCTTATCAACGCCCTTATGAACCGCAAATCATATGCAAGAACATCAAGCCAGCCTGGTAAGACACAGACTATTAATTATTACAACATTAATGATGCCATGCTTCTCGTGGATCTGCCAGGCTATGGCTATGCTAATGTAAGTCCTTCTGTTAAGGAAAAATGGGGAAAGATGGTGGAGAGATACCTTAAGCAGTCAAAGCAGCTTAAACAGGTATTCCTGCTTATAGACATCCGTCACGACCCGTCTGCTAATGATAAGATGATGTATGACTGGATTGTAGCTAACGGATACCGCCCGGTAATTATTGCCACCAAGCTTGACAAGATTAAGAGAAGCCAGCAGGACAAGCAGGTTAAGACAATCAAAACAGGATTAGGTCTTAAACCAGAAGATATAATAATTCCAGTTTCATCAGAAACTAAGCAGAATATAGATAAGCTCTGGGAAGTGGTGGAAGGATATATCTCCTGAAATAAAGTTACATCATTTTATGCATGATGAAATCATATATGTCCTGGCTGGCGTCCTTCCAGTTGGAGCACATCTTGTCTGCAATATCTTCGGAAGGAACAGATACATTAATCTCTATAAGAGTTGATTCTCCCTCTTTTACCTGACAGTGGACAGTGTATTCGCCATTAGTGTTTTTGTAGTAGTCTGCTGTTGTTCCGGCTTCACTTTTTAATTCATATTTGTTGGCTTTGATATAATTGTCAATATCATCCCTGATACTCTGGGATATCTTAGTATAGAAGAATCCAATAGTCTCCGTGCCCTCAGAGGTAAGCTTGTACTGTGTGCTGTTCCTGTAGGTAACTACTGAAAGAAAACCATCAGAAACAAGAGAGTTAATGACTTCCTGAAGAGTGAAATAATTAGTGAACTGGTTCTCAAGCATGAATTCAGAAATCTGGCTGTTGGAAAGCGGAAAATTTACCTTGTTAAGCATGTACATTATCATTAGCTTGTAAAGTGTTATTGAATCAGTGTTCATCGATATAATCTCCCCTGGTGTATGTCATTTTCACGAAAATATTTTATAATGCTGTTATAAACAAGCTTTTTATTGCTGCTCCATAATGGTGCAATAAGCAAATTCTTAGGTCCATCCCCTGTAATGCGGTGGATTGCCATATTTTCTGGCAGAATCTGTATGATTTCAGCCAGTGTCTTAATGTATTCATCCATTGACATTATATGAAATTCATTGCTGCAGAAGCAGGTGGCAAGGTCTGTTCCTTTAAGGACATGAAGAAGTGCTATCTTAATTCCGTCAGCTCCTGAGGATGAAATGTATTTTGCAGTGTTAAGATAATCCTTCTGGGATTCTCCCGGCAGGCCTGCAATCATATGGACTATTGTATATATGCCAGCTTCTTTCAGCATCTTAATTGCTGTGTCGTATACGTTAAGTTCATATCCCCTTCTTATAAAATGTGCCGTATCAGGATTAACAGTCTGCAATCCCAATTCCACCCATACTGGCTTAATCTGGTTAAGCCGTGAAAGAAGTGAAATAATCTTGTGGTCTAGACAGTCTGGTCTTGTGGCAATTGACAGTATTCTTATATCATCCCTGTTAATGCAATGGGTAAAAAGCTTCTCAAGATACTCATATGGAGCATAAGTATTAGTGTAGGACTGGAAATATCCAATGAAGTCATTACCATTGTATTTGGACGATATAAGGGCTTTACCAGCTTCAATCTGTTTGTCAATGCTTACAAGAGGGGCATGCGGCTGCCCATTGAAACTAGGGGTAGGGACGTAATCTGCATAACCGGCTGGATTACATTTTCTATAAACAGCGTCTCCTGCAAAATCCCCTGAACCTCCGGCACTGCAGAATATACAGCCCCTTGTATCAATAAGCCCATCCCGGTTGGGACATGTCATCCCACCGTTCAGGGCTATTTTGTACATTTTGACACCATAAGTGTCTTTAATATATTCATTTACAGAATAAAAATATGGTCTCATGAATAATTACTTCTCAATGTGGTCCATAACTGCCTTGCAGACAGCATCTGTTACTTTAGGGTCAAATGCTTCAGGAAGAATATTAGTGTCAGAAAGCTCTGAGTCAGGAATGAGGTTTGCAATGGCAAGTGCAGCAGCCAGCTTCATATCCTCAGTAATCTGCTTTGCACGTCCTTCAAGAGCTCCTTTAAATATTCCAGGGAAAGCAATAACATTGTTAACCTGGTTAGGGAAATCAGAGCGTCCTGTACCTACAACTCTTGCTCCGGCAGCTTTGGCTGCGTCTGGCATTATCTCTGGAACAGGATTTGCCATGGCAAAAAGGATAGAATCCTTGTTCATTGAAGCAACCATCTCAGGAGTTACGATGTTAGGAGCAGATACTCCCACAAATACGTCAGCACCCTTTAATGCGTCTGCAAGAGTTCCTGTCTTGCCTTCAAGGTTAGTTACATCCATCATTGATTTCTGCATCCAGTTAAGGCCCTCTGAAGTCTTAGAAAGGATACCTGATTTGTCACACATTGTAATATTCTTAAATCCATATGTAAGAAGAAGCTTGGTAATTGCTACGCCGGCAGAACCTGCACCATTAACAACAACTTTGCAATCCTCCTTGTTCTTGCCTGTAACCTTAAGTCCGTTAATAATACCAGCTAATACTACGATGGCAGTTCCGTGCTGGTCATCATGGAAAACAGGAATGTCGAGGATTTTCTTTAATCTTTCTTCGATTTCAAAACATCTTGGAGCAGATATATCTTCAAGGTTAATTCCGCCAAATGCAGGTGCTATGTTAACAACTGTTTTAATGATTTCTTCAGTATCCTGGGTATCAAGACAGATTGGAACGGCGTTAACACCGCCAAATGACTTGAATAAGACAGCTTTTCCTTCCATAACAGGCATAGCGGCATATGCGCCGATATTTCCAAGACCAAGAACAGCACTTCCGTCTGAAACCACGGCAATAGTGTTGGATTTGATTGTGTATGTGTAAGCTGCATCTTTATCCTTGGCAATTACTTTACAAGGTTCTGCAACTCCTGGTGTATAAGCCAGAGCAAGATCTTCTCTTGTTGTGATACTCATTTTTGGTGTTGTCTCGAATTTACCTTTCCACTCTTCATGAAGTGCGAGAGCTTTCTCTGCGTTAGTCATAATAAACCTCCGTTAATATCATAATTACTTAAATGATACCAAATGCAAAAATAATTTGCAACAAATGTAAGAAACGTGTATAATTATTTCCAGCGATTAAATCTTTATGCTGCATAAAGTTTTGCAGTTATCTAGATGTATTTCAAAAATCTTTTTTTTCCACTAGTTTATAAAAATATATTTTAAATCTGGGAGAATATGGTATGCGTGAAAAATTAGAAACATTGTCTTTAAGCGTTTTACGTGAATTCGCAAAGGACAAGAAGATTAAAAACATATCTTCATTAAGGAAGGCTGACCTTATCGACGCGATTCTTAAGGCACAGGAAGAGGAAGATAAACAGAAAAAGGAATTTAAAGATTCCAGGCCGGTTCAGAAAAAAACTGTAGTTAAGCCGGAGGGGCACACGCATGTGGCGGAAACTGGTGCACAGGCAGATACGCAGAATCCACAGGCAACAGGCGCCGGAAGCGCTTCAGCAGCAGGAACTGGCAGTACTACAGCAACGGGCACCGGCAGCACTTCGGCAGCAGGAACTGGCAGCCCACAGAATCCTTCAGAGCCTAAGCCTCAGCGTCCTTTAGAGTATGCTGACGGAATTCTTGAGGTTTTAAGTGAGGGATATGGATTTATCAGATGCGAGAATTTCCTTCCGGGAGATAATGACGTATATGTTTCTCCATCACAGATAAGGAAGTTTAACTTAAAGACAGGAGATATTGTAAGAGGACCTAAAAGGCAGAAGACTAAGGATGAGAAGTTTTCAGCTCTTATGTATCTTGAGTCTGTCAATGGCTTTGACCCTATGGCAGCCACAAGAAGACCTTCATTTGAAACACTTACACCTGTATTTCCTAATGACAGGATTCATCTTGAGAAGAACAGCAATACACTTGCTATGAGAATGGTTGACCTCATATCTCCAATTGGCAAAGGTCAGCGAGGAATGATTGTTTCCCAGCCTAAATCTGGTAAAACAACACTTCTTAAGCAGATTGCCAATGCTGTAACCAGGAACAACCCTGAAATGCATCTTATAATACTTCTCATAGATGAAAGACCTGAGGAGGTTACAGACATTAAAGAGTCTATAATCGGTGATAATGTGGAAGTTATTTATTCAACATTTGACGAGCTTCCAGAAAGACATAAGAGAGTATCTGAGATGGTTATTGAGCGTGCCAAGAGACTTGTAGAGTACGGTCAGGATGTAATTATTCTTCTGGACAGCATAACAAGACTTGCAAGGGCCTATAACCTTACGGTAACTGCCAGCGGAAGAACTTTGTCAGGTGGTCTTGACCCGGCAGCATTACATATGCCAAAGCGTTTCTTTGGTGCTGCCAGAAATATGCGTGAGGGAGGAAGCCTTACTATTCTTGCAACAGCTCTTGTTGAGACAGGAAGCAAGATGGATGATGTAGTCTTTGAGGAATTTAAGGGAACAGGTAACATGGAGCTTGTATTAGACAGAAAACTTTCTGAAAAGAGAGTGTTCCCTGCAATTAATATAGCCAAATCCGGAACAAGAAGGGATGACCTTCTTCTTGATGCTGATGAACAGCAGGCAATGGATATCGTTCACAAAGCCTTAAGTGGTCTTAAGACAGATGAAGCTGCAGAGCGGATTCTGGACCTGTTTGCCAAGACCAGGAATAATCAGGAATTTGTGCAGACAGTAATAAAAAACAGATATGTTTAAAAATGTGTTGCATATTTTTCTGGTATATGATACAATGTCAAAGCTGCTTATGGATAACAAAGATTACTTTGTAAGCTTAAGTCTTGCAAATATTTAATAAAGTATGTATAAAGAGGTGAAAATCATGAGAGAAGGAATCCATCCAGAATACTATCAGGCAAAGGTTGTCTGCAACTGTGGTAACGAGTTCGTAACAGGCTCAACTAAGGAAGATCTCCACGTAGAAATCTGTTCTAAGTGCCATCCATTCTACACAGGCCAGCAGAAGGCTACATCAGCACGTGGACGTATTGATAAGTTCAATAAGAAGTACGGCGTTAAGAACGATTAATTATTGCTGTTTATTAAGGTTGGGGTCGTATATGCCTCAACCTTTTTTCTTTCGTTGTGCAGCAGCGGCACATATATTACTGACAGGGAAGGTTAGAAGCTGACCTGTTTATTGATTATCGCTGCAGAAAAGGAGATAGGAATGAAAACATCAGGAATCGGTGGTCAGGCTGTTATCGAAGGAATCATGATGCGTAATAAGGATAAGTATTCTATTGCGGTTCGTAAGCCTGATAATGAAATAGAGGTTGTTGTCAAGGAAAGCCAGCCAATTACGGAGAAGTACAAGTGGCTTAAGCTCCCGGTAATCCGTGGAGTGGTATGTTTTGTAGATTCTCTTGTTATGGGTATATCTACACTTACTTATTCAGCCAGTTTCTATGACGATCCTGCGGAGCAGAAGACAACTAAGGCTGATGAACTGGGAAAGGCTATTTTCAAGGATAAGCTGGAATCAGTTTTGATGGCATTTACAGTTGTTCTGGCTGTAGTTATCGCACTTGGATTATTCATGTTTCTTCCATATGTTATTTCCAGACTTCTGGTTAAGTTCATATCTTCCCAGTTTGTTTTAAATCTGGTAGAGGGTCTGGTGAGAGTCCTTATATTTATTGCATATCTGGCATTGGTGTCACATATGAAGGATGTGGGAAGAACATTTATGTATCATGGCGCTGAACACAAATGTATCAACTGTATTGAGAACGGATACAGCCTTACAGCTGATAACGTCATGAAAAGTTCCCGTTTCCATAAGAGATGCGGAACAAGCTTTATGTTCCTTGTTATGTTTATAAGTATCATTTTCTTTATATTTATAAGAGTTGAGAATACGGGACTTCAGATATTGATAAGGCTGCTGCTTATACCTGTTGTGGCAGGTGTTTCCTATGAAATCTTACGGGCAGCTGGAAAGAATGACAACAGTAAGTTCCTTAATATAATCAGTGTTCCGGGAATTGCAATGCAGAAGCTTACAACGAAAGAGCCGGACAGAAGAATGGTTGAGGTTGCAATCAAAGCTGTAGAAGCTGTATTTGACTGGAAAGAGTTTGTTACAGAATATCATCAGGATGATGAGAATTTTGAAATTGAAGAGTCTAAACCAGAGGATTTCGTAACTGAGGAAGAAAAATACGAAGAACAGCTTAAACAGCAGGAATCTTTAAAGGAAGCCCTTAAGAATGAAGAGGCATCTGATGCAGGTTCAGAGTTTGAATCTGATGTAACTGGCAGTGCAGATGAGGATTTCCATGAGGATATGTTCACATTTGAGGATGAAGACGGCAATGAGATAGATGAAGAAACCTTCAGCCAGGACGGAACAGAGGAAGATGAAGTTGATTCTGATGATGACGGAATCGTATTTGACGATGAAGCATTTGATGATGAGGATGAAGAAGAACTATTTGCTGATGATGTGCCAGTATTCAAGCAGAGAAAGCTTGATAAGTAGATTATGGAGAATATAACATACAGAGAGGCTGTGCTTAAGGGTGCAGCTTCTCTAAAATGCAGGGGTGTGGAATCACCTGAATATGACAGCCGGGAGCTTATGCTTAAGGCTGCGGGATTTGACAGTACCCAGTATCTGTGCAGAAGTACTGAGTTAGTTCCGACAGAGCATCTTGCCACCTTCCAGGGATATATTGATAGGCGTATGAACAGAGAGCCTCTGCAGCACATTCTGGGAGAGGCATGCTTTTACGGAAGGTCATTTCTTGTTAATGAGAATGTTCTTGTACCAAGGCTGGATACGGAGGTTTTAGTAGAACAGGCCCTTAAGGTAACCCGTGATAATGATGCAGTGCTTGATATGTGTACAGGTTCGGGCTGCATTATTATTACAATGGCACTGGAAAGAGAGTTGTCCTTTGCATGTGGGTGCGATTTGTCAGATAAGGCACTGCTGGTTGCAGAATCTAACCGGGCAAGGCTTATTCCCAAGGACAGATATTGCTTTGTTAATGCTGATGGGGATAATAAGGGTATTTTCAGGTTTTGTCAGGGAGATTTGTTTGATTCACTGGATAAGAATTATGGCTTGAATCTGAAGCCTGTTAAGTTTGATGTGATAGTGTCTAATCCGCCATATATAGAGACAGAGGTAATTAACACTCTCTCTGATGAAGTAAGGCTTCATGAGCCGGTTATGGCTTTAGATGGAAGTGCGGATGGATTAGAGTTTTACCGCAGGATATCGGCAAAAGCGCCGGAATATTTAAACCTAAGCGGCTATCTGCTCTATGAAATCGGATATAATCAGGGACAACAGGTTTCAATGATTATGGAAGAGGCAGGATTTAGAGATGTCGAAATAATAAAGGATCTGGCAGGTCTTGACAGAGTTGTGAAGGCCAGGTTGTAAACAATGTCTGTGGGCAGTGTCACAGATAATTATCATATAAGTTTGATTAATGTAATTTCGCATATAACACTGGGGAATGGAGATGGATAAATAATTATGGATATGTTTAACAGACTTGAGGATATTGTAAACAGATATGAGGATATAACAGCGGAGCTCAGTAATCCTGATGTGGTTAATGACCAGAATAAATTCCGTAGTCTCATGAAGGAACAGAATAATATTCTTCCGATTGTTACAGCTTTCAACGAATATAAGAGCTGCAAGCAGAATATTGATGATAGTCTTGCCATGCTGAATGAAGAAAGCGATGAAGAACTGCTTGAGATGGCTAAAGAGGAGCTTAACTCTTCCAAGAAGAGAGTGGAGGAGCTGGAAAATGAGATTAAGATTCTGCTTCTTCCTAAAGACCCTAACGATGATAAGGATATTGTAATGGAAATCCGTGCCGGTGCAGGTGGAGAGGAAGCTGCTCTGTTTGCTGCTGAACTTTTCAGAATGTATACACATTATGTTGAGTCAAGAGGCTGGAAGATTGAAGTATTAAGTGCAGATGAAACCGGTATTGGCGGAATGAAGGAAGTTGAATTCATGGTCAAAGGCCAGGGTGCTTATTCTGTTATGAAATATGAAAGTGGTGTCCACAGAGTACAGAGAGTTCCAGTTACTGAATCTAATGGACGAATCCAGACATCTACCGCTTCTGTGGCAGTTATGCCAGAGGCAGAGGAAGTTGATATCCATATTGATGAGAAGGATATAAGAATTGATGTAATGCGTGCTTCGGGTAATGGTGGACAGTGCGTTAATACCACAGACTCTGCTGTGCGTCTTACTCATTATCCAACAGGAATTGTAATCTATTCCCAGACTGAGAAATCTCAGATTCAGAACAAGGAAAAGGCATTTGCGTTACTTCGTGCAAAGCTGTACGATATGGAGACACAGAAGGCTCATGATGCAGAGGCTGACGCAAGAAGAAGCCAGATTGGTACAGGAGACCGTTCTGAGAAGATAAGAACCTACAACTTCCCACAGGGACGTGTTACAGACCACAGAATCGGACTTACTCTATACAAGATTGACAAGGTTATGGATGGAGATATCCAGGAGTTGATTGATGGCTGTACAACAGCCGACCAGGCTGCCAAGCTGGCAAAGATGAATGAATAGGAACGAATAGCACGAACGCAGATTAAATATAAGGAGACACAGACAGCTTGCTGGCTAGTGGCTCCTTATTTTAATCTATGTGAGACAAACGAACCACGAGGAAATGCGAAGCATTTACGAGTGGGCGTTCGTGCTATGAGTGGAGCAGATTAAATATAAGGAGACACAGACAGCTTGCTGGCTAGTGGCTCCTTATTTT
>CALZFR010000002.1 GCA_945648485.1 uncultured Eubacterium sp.
ATAAATAGAAAAAAATATAAAAGACTTCACATCTATTGGAGGTATATATGAATAGATTATTTTACCCCGCGTTATTTCACAAAGCCGAGGAAGGTGGATTTTGGATTTCTTTTCCAGACATTCCAGAATGTTTAACAGAAGGTGATAATATGGATGAAGCCTATAATATGGCTGTTGATGCGCTAGGTTTATGCCTTACAGATATGGAAAGAAATAAGATCCCTTTTCCAGTTCCGTCACCTGTTGACCAAATAACTGTTGACGATGATGCATTTGTAGTTGAAATTAAATTAGATATGATGATGGTGTAACCATGAAAGGATAAAAGCCTATGTCAGTTAATGCGGTAATAGTGAATGGAAAATCATACAGATATAACCTGGTTAAGGCAGCAGGAATTATACTTATGCCAGTTGGCATTATTGTAGCGGTCATGTCGCTGTTACTTTTATCAATTGTGCCTGTAGCTGGAATGGCTTTATTTAGCGCAGGGCTGGTGTTTATATATGTTTCAACTGTCTATATCAAAGGACTTTCAACTGGGAAATGTAATATAGAATTAAAGATAATTCTAACAATTATAGCATTAGCTTTGATTGTGGCAGCAGGGATTTGGTACTGTGCAAATATATTCATGTAATGGAGACCAGCTATGGAAAATCGTGAAAAATCAAACCTCACCACTCTGTGCTATATTGAACAGGATGGTAAATACCTCATGCTTCACAGGGTGAAGAAGGAAAATGATGTTAACAAAGATAAATGGGTTGGAATCGGGGGACATTTTGAAGAAAATGAATCTCCAGAGGAATGTCTGCTCCGGGAAGTTCTGGAGGAGACCGGATTGCAGCTTATTTCTTACAGATTCAGGGGCATTATTACCTTCATATCAGACAGGTGGGATACGGAATATATGCATCTTTTCACAGCTGACAAGTTCGATGGAAGCATAGCAGAGTGCGATGAGGGCGAGTTGTGCTGGGTGGAAAAATCAAAGGTTTATGACTTGCCTATATGGGAGGGAGATAAGATATTCTTCCGGCTGCTTGATGAAAGAGAAGATTTCTTCTCATTAAAATTAAGGTACGAGGGAGAGAAGCTTGTCGAAGCCATTCTTGATGGAAAGAGTATCAAATATGCCAGATGAAAGAATTACGTGATACGTATCTTTCATCTGGCGTTTTGTTATATATCCAGTTTTGGTGGTTCGTCCAGCTTCTCAGGAACATACTTCCCGTTTTTCTTCCGCTGGCGTACACACTCGGATAGAAGGTATTCAATTTGTCCGTTTACGGAGCGGAAATCGTCTTCTGCCCAGGCTGCAATCTGGTCATACAGCTTTGCTGACAGCCTGAGTGGAATCTGTTTTTTGCTGTTATCTGCCATAAAACTCTCTCCTGTGTAATATTACATTAATACAGACTGCCGGAATTAACTACAGGCTGTGCGTCGTGGTTGCCACACAGGACTACCAGGAGGTTAGATACCATGGCTGCCTTTCTCTCCTCATCAAGTTCGACCACGTTATTCTCGCTAAGTCGGTCAAGAGCCATCTCAACCATACCAACAGCACCATCAACAATCATCTTTCTGGCATCAATAATTGCAGAAGCCTGCTGTCTCTGAAGCATAACTGCGGCAATTTCTGGTGCATAGGCAAGGTAAGTAATTCTTGCTTCGATGATTTCCAGACCGGCCTGTGATACTTTTTCCTGAATCTCCTGGCGGATACGTTCTGCAACGATTTCGCTGGAACCACGGAGACTTCCTTCATCAGCTACGCCGTCACCGGTTGTATCAACGTCGGGTGACACATCATAAGGATATATGCGGACTATGTTACGGAGTGCACTGTCGCACTGCAGTGAAAGGTATTCTTTGTAGTTATCTACATTAAATACAGCTTTTGCAGTATCTACAACACGCCACATAACTGCAATTCCGATTTCTACAGGGTTACCCAGACAATCGTTGATTTTCTGGCGGTTGTTATTTAAAGTCATAATCTTAAGTGATATCTTGTTGCTTACAGTGCCTGTTGAAGTGGCAGCAGCACCTGTGGATGCGATGTATAATGAATTCTTGGCACCGCCGTTTACATCACCACTCTGGTTGAGCTTTGTCTTGGCAGCAGGGTTAACACTGGAACAGAAAGGATTTACCCAGTAAAATCCTTCATTCTTAAGTGTTCCGATATACTTACCGAACAATGTGAGAACAAGTGCTTCCTGTGGCTTTAATATTCTTAAGCCAAGGAGTGGAATCCATCCTAAGCATAACCAGATTGAGGTAATTACAATCACTGGTATGATGACAGTTTCAACGGCAAAGATGAATGCCACAACATCTGCAACATATAACAGAATGCACAGCAGCATGACAGGCATGCCATTTTTCTTGTTGTTTAATACTTTCTCTTCCATAATTTCCTCCATTTCACTGATGTTAATTACACATCAGACTATGTAAAAATGTATGATTTGCATGAATAAAAATATACATGCAGTTGTTGATATTTGAATGATATCATTTTGATATTATAATGTCAATACATTTATAAAAGCATTTCTTATGTGATACATATAGGAATAATAATAAAAATTGAAATAGTCATATTGTTTAATTGTTTAATCTGAGGTAGTATAATGCTGTTAAATGATATATGAAGAAACCAGGTGAAGGATTAGTATGAGTTCAGTATCACAGAGAAGTAAATATGAGATAGATATGTGTAATGGTTCCATTATGGACAAGCTGATAACTTTTTCACTGCCGCTTATGCTGTCTGGAATATTACAGCTTTTGTTTAACGCAGTGGATCTTGTTGTAGTGGGAAGATTTACGGGAAGTCAGGCATTGGCAGCAGTTGGCTCTACTACAGCACTTATCAATATGTTTATTAATTTCTTTATGGGAGTGTCCTTAGGTGCTAATGTTCTGGTGGCACGTTTTTATGCGTCGGGAAAGGAGAGCGAAGTATCCCAGATAGTACATACAGCTGTAACATTTGCTCTGATAAGCGGTGTGGTTATGGCAGTTGTGGGAAATGTATTCTCCAGAGGGGCACTGGAACTGATGGAGACACCAGATGATGTAATTGGCCAGTCTGCCCTGTATATGAGGATTTATTTTCTGGGTATGCCATTTTTTATGGTGTACAATTACGGTGCATCCATTCTTCGTGCCGTGGGGGATACAAGGCGGCCTCTATATTTTCTTATTATTTCTGGAGTGATTAATGCGGGATTAAATCTGTTTCTTGTGACAGTATTTGCTCTTGGAGTGGCGGGAGTTGCCATTGCTACAGTGTTTTCACAGATGATTTCGTGCGTGCTGGTTCTTAACTGCCTGTACCGTTCAAAAGGTTGTTACCAGATTCGTTTTTCTAAATTAATGATTAAGGGCGTATATCTTAAACAGATTTTTCAGGTTGGAATTCCAGCCGGAATCCAGAGTACAGTCATTTCATTTTCAAATGTACTGCTGCAGTCATCTGTCAATTCTTTCGGACAGATTGCCATGGCAGGATACACGGCTGCCAACAATATATTTGGATTCCTGTATGTATCAGTAAATTCCATTTCTCAGACATGCATGAGCTTTACCAGCCAGAATTATGGCGTTAAGAAGTGGAAACGAATGGATAAGGTGCTTATTGACTGCATAATATTATCAATTACTGTTACCCTGCTGCTGGGAGGAAGTGCGTGCATATTTGGAAAGAATCTGCTTCACATATACACTTCAGACCCGGAGGTTATTGTCTGCGGAATGGAAATACTTCTGTATACAACTGCCACGTATTTTCTGTGTGGTCTGATGGATTTATTTCCAGGAGCAATGAGAGGCATGGGACATTCTGGAGTTCCTATGATTCTTTCAATTATTGGAACAGTTGGAACAAGAATTGTATGGATATATCTGCTATTTCCATACTACCGTTCACTCAGGTTTCTGTTCTTTTCATACCCGGCGTCATGGCTATTTACAATTGTGATGCAGGTAATATGCTTCTATTTTGTCCGTAGAAAGGTGTATGGACAGACAAAGGCAAAAGAAATGCAAACATAATAAGTATTGTGATTGGGAAAATTATTATAGATAGCTATGTATAAGGTTTAGGAGGCAGGTATGAGAAGGTATGTAATTAATACTGAAGACAGGGGACTATCCTGTACAGAAGATGAAGAGGAACAGACCTTTCTGGTTGTTATGGATGTGGATGAATTCCAGAACCAGAAAGAAAAGTTTTTACATCATAATGAGATAATTCACAGTATGGGGTCTATCCGTTATTGCAAGGTAGAAGCATATAAGGACTGTATCTGGGGGACAATCCGCGTGCCACAGAAAAGTGAACAGAGACATCCTCAGTTTTCATTTGGTTTCTATATGACGAAGGAGTCAATATATCTTATTGAAGATACAGGAGACATCAAGCAGTGGATTGCAAAGCAGGCAGAAAAAATGCGGGATGTTAATACTCCTGATGAAATTCTTCTGCAAATTCTTGAACAGATGATTGAAAATGATATTCTGTATCTTTCACATCTGGAAAAAGAGATGGAGGATATGGAAGACGGACTTAACAGCGGACATGCTAAGAATTTTTTCTCCCATCTCACAAGATACCGCCAGAAGCTGTCTGAACTTAATGCATATTATGAACAGCTCTCCTCTGTGGGGGATAAGATACAGTCCCATGAATTCATAACATCAGTGGGGAATTCTGAACAGTGGGACAGATATTCACGGCGTACAGAAAGATTACAGAATCATGTTCATTTATTAAGAGAGAATGTTACCCAGCTTCGTGAGCTATACCAGTCACAGCAGGATGCACAGCAGAATAAGATTATGTGCATGCTTACTGTGGTTACCACATTATTTCTTCCTCTTACACTGCTTACCGGATGGTATGGAATGAATTTTGCCTATATGCCTGAACTTCAGTGGAAATACGGATATATTACTGTAATAATTGCCGCAGTTGTAATAGTAGTTATCGAGATAATATATTTTAAAAAGAAAAAGTTTTTCTAAATGTTGCGGATTATTAATATGAATGATAAACTATAATCAGTATGTAGAATAATTAATTATTTCAGCGTCAGCAGCATCAGTTAACATATGAATTTACAGGAAAGGATACAAAAGCGGGTAAAATATATGTACGAAAATGAAAAGCAGAGGTCAACACATTTGTTGATATTACTTGTATATACATTTCTTACAGTGGCACTTATCGGAGAGAGTTTTCTCATGGGATGGGATAAAGGTGCTATTATTCTGATGGTTATAGGACTTGCATCATCCTGGGGAATTCACATTATCGAAAGAATTCCGGCATCAGAAAGAATATGGATATACTTTATTTTTACTATGCTGTCATGTTTCTTCTATGGAATCCATGAGACCAGTGTGTTCGATTTGGCAATACTTATGATTGTGGTAATTATACTGTACTCTTTCACAGAGACATATTGGTTTGCCAGGCTGAGTGTGGTTACATATATTGTTACCCTGGGGTATGATTTGATTTTTGTATTGGGTAATTCCATAGAATTATCTTCTCTTGTGATTAGCAGAATAGCTATACATGTGGTGCTCGTGTGTCTGGCAGGTTATCTGGCAAAGGCTATGTTGCAGATACGTAATAAGGAAAGAAAGAATACAGAAAAAAGAATTGCAGAATTGGAGGAGGCAAACCGCAGAACAGAGGATTTTCTTGCAAATGTTTCCCATGAACTGCGTACACCAATCAATGCAGTTACAGGAATAACCTCTGTCATGATTAAAAATGAAAATGACGAAGGCAAAAAGCAGGATATCCTGTCAATTCAGAAGGCGGGATACAGGTTATTTGACCAGATTGAGGATATTCTTGATTATACTGAAATCGATACTAATAGAATGAAGGTCAGTGAGAATGAATATATATTCACATCTGTTATTAATGATATCATAGTGGGAAACAGGATTTCTGACAGAGAAAATATGCCTGAACTTATATTTGATATTGATGCAGGCATTCCTTCCGTTCTTATTGGTGATGAGAAGAAGATTAAGAGAATATTAAAGCATCTTATAGATAATGCAATTAAGTTTACCACCAATGGTGGAATTTACGTCAGGGTATACGCTATACATAAGGAATATGGCATCAATCTCTGCATTAAGGTAATTGATACAGGAATAGGAATTGCAGAAGAAGAGCTTGGAAAAATCAGGGAGAGATTCTATCAGTCCAGCGGTGGAAGAAACAGAAAGGCTGGGGGACTGGGACTTGGATTATCTATAGTATGTGGAATGGTATCTGCTATGGAGGGATTCATTCAGATTGAAAGTACTGTAGGAGAAGGTACTACTGTGTCTGTCAGCATACCTCAGAAGGTAGTGGATGAGGCTCCTGCCATGGTGGTTGACAACAGGGATAAACTGTGTCTGGCATGTTACTTAAGACCAGAAAAATATAAGGTTCCAGAGGTAAGAAGCTTCTATGACCAGATGATTTCCAACCTTGTCAGAGGACTGGATATCAAGCTGTACAGAATATATAACAATGAAGAATTGAAGAAGTTTATGTCCATGTATCAGCTTACCCACCTGTTCCTGGCAAAAGAAGAATATGAGGAAAATAAATCATATATTGAAAGTCTTAATCATGACATAAAGGTTGTTGTTATATCGGATGATGATTATATCTTAGAAAAGGGAAGTGCAGTAAAGCTTATTAAAAAACCTTTCTATGCTTTGCCGGTAGTCAATATATTGAATGCCGGGACATTAGAAGCGGAATCACATGATGGAAAATCTATGATATGTCCGGGTGTAAAGGTGCTTGTTGTTGATGATGAACCTATGAATCTTATGGTTGCCAGGGGGATTTTTAAGGATTACCAGATGGATGTATCAACTGCAGAAAGTGGACGGAAGGCAATCAGTATGTGTGAAAGTGAGGATTATGACCTGATTTTCCTTGACCACATGATGCCAGAGATGGATGGAATCGAAACATTAAAAGGACTCCGGAAACTTCATACAGAAAACAGCAAAGTGTGTACAATTATTGCATTTACAGCTAACGCTGTAAGTGGAGCAAGAGAGATGTTTTTACAGGAAGGCTTTGATGAGTTCATATCAAAACCTATTGAACCTTTGGAGCTGATGCGTATATTAAGGAAAGTACTTCCTGCATCATCTATTCAATATGTTGATAAAGAGGTAAAAAGTAGCAAAAAGCTTGAATCTGTGGAAAAGAAAGATGTTCCAACAGCTTCAGATGAGGATGTAAAAGAAATCCATGAAGGTTTAGAGGCAAATGGATTAACTACAGGTGAAGAGAATGCGGATTCAAGAATGAGCCAGCTGGAAGCTGCTGGAATTCACACCAACTCTGGTATAGGTTACTGCAATGGAGACATCGATTTTTATATAGAGCTGCTTACAAGCTTTGTAAGTGGTGCTGGACATAAGGAATCAGAGCTGGGACAATTCTTTGAAAAAGAAGATATGGATAATTATGCTATTCTGGTTCATGCATTAAAGAGTACTGCGAAGATGATTGGAGCAGATTCTTTATCAGAGAATGCAAAACAGGCGGAAGCAGCTGCAAAGAACCATGACCTGGAATATATAACACAGCATCATACGGAACTTATGACCCAGTATCAGCAGGTGGTTCAGAGTATATGTGGCATACTGGGAACAGGTGAAGACAGCCAAAAGAATGAAGCAGAAAAAGAAACACGGGAGATAACTAAAGAAGAGTTGGTTAATCAGCTTAAGGATTTAAAGGACAGCCTTGATTATTTTCTTGAAGAAAAGTCATTGGAAGTTATTTCATCTATGGATGGGGAAGCATATCCTGGAGTGTCTGTGGAAGATTTTCTTAATGATATTAAAAAGGATGTTGATGATTATGAATTTGTAGCAGCATCTAAAAAGGTGGCAGCTTTAATTAGTCAAATGGAAGGCGGTGAGTTCTGATGAATCTGGATAAACTGGTAAACTTTTTTAAAGAAAAGAACCTGAGTCGACAGGAACGTCTGTTTCGTGTGATTATACTGTTTGGAATAATTGGATTATCTGGTTGCATAATATCTGGGTTGTTTATCGGAGCAAATATAGGTAACGTATTTGTAGCCTTCCTAGGATTATTATTGTTTGCTGTATTGGGGTATTATTCCATCAGCAGGGGCAAGATACAGCTTGGAGCCTCTGTTATGGGGGCGTTTATGCTGATTTGCATTCTGCCATTAAATTTCCTGACATCCGGAGGAACCAAAGGTGGTGCACATGTATGGTTTCTGGCTGCTATGGTTTTTGTGTGTCTTGTTGTGGAAGGCAGAATCAAATATATATTATTAGCCGGTGGATTTGTCTTGATGTGTGCAAGTTACTATATTGAGTGTAAATATCCTCAGTTGATTCAGAAGGGTCCAGATGATGTAATGTTTATGGATTCATTTTATTCTATAGTTATAATTTCTTTTATGACATGTGGAATGATTCTTTATCAGAATTGGATATACCATTCAGAGAATGAGGATGCAAAGAGGCAGAAGAAAGAAATTGAAAATCTGAATAAGATGCAGAATCACTTCTTTTCCAGCATGAGCCATGAAATCAGGACACCAATTAATGCCATTATTGGTTTGAATGAGATGATTCTCAGAGAGGATGTATCAGATGAGGTGGCAGAAGATGCCAGAAATATCCAGGGTGCAAGTAAGATGCTGCTCTCTCTTATCAATGATATCCTTGATATGTCTAAGATAGAGTCAGGAAAGATGAATATAGTACCTGTTGTCTATAACGTTGGTGACATGCTTTCTGATATTGTCAACATGATATGGATAAGGGCAAAGGACAAAGGCCTTGAATTCCATGTTGATGTTGATAAGGCTATGCCAACACAGTTGTATGGTGATGAGGTGAGAATAAAGCAGATTCTCATTAATGTTCTTAATAATGCTGTGAAATACACTTCTGAAGGTTCTGTTTCACTGTTAATCCAATGTGAGAAAGTGGCCAATGGCGAGGCACAGATAACATTTAATGTGACAGATACGGGTATTGGCATTAAGAAGGAGAGTATTCCACATCTGTTCAGTGTATTTAAAAGAGTTGATGAACAGAACAACCGTTATATTGAAGGAACAGGTCTGGGCCTGTCTATTGTAAAGCAGCTGGTGGAACTTATGAATGGCGATATAACCGTTAACAGTGTATACACTAAAGGCTCTACATTTATTATTACTCTTCCACAGAAGATTGCATCAGAGAGCGAGATTGGTGATATTAATCTGGAAGCAAGACACTCAATGAATCAGAGGAGTCATTATAAGCAAAGTTTTGAGGCGCCTAATGCACATGTTCTTATTGTTGATGATAATGAGACTAACCTTATGGTTGCCGAAAAGCTTTTAAGGGATACTAAGGTAAGTATAGATACGGCTTCTAGTGGACAGGAATGTTTAAGAAAAACACTTCAGAACAGATACAATGTCATATTCATGGATCATCTTATGCCGGGAATGGATGGAATTGAGTGTCTCCATGCAATCCGTAACCAGACGGGAGGACTTAACGCTGATGTTCCTGTTATTGCGCTTACAGCAAATGCAGGTGGTGATAATCAGGAATTATATAGAAGAGAAGGTTTTGACGGATATCTGCTGAAACCTGTCAGTGGAATACAGCTGGAGAAGGAACTTCTAAGACATCTGCCTAAAGAACTTGTAAACTTATCTAATTCAGGTGACTTTGAAGATATGCTGGAGTCTCCTGTACACGTTCATAATAAAATGGCTTCTGTTATGATTACTACTGACAGCGTGTGCGACTTGCCAAAGAGTTTACGGGAAAGATATCAGATTATAGAGATGCCTTACCACGTACATACTGATGGCGGTGTTTTCATGGATGGAATTGAAACGGAAACAGACGGAGTTTTGTCATATATTGGTGATAAAGGGAAAAATGCCCGTTCAGAGTCGCCATCAGTAGCTGAGTATGAAGAGTTTTTTGCAGAACAGCTGACTAAGGCACAGCATATTATTCATATTACCATGGCTAAGAATGTCAGCATGGGTTATGATAATGCACGGGAGGCAGCTAAGACATTTGAAAATATAAATGTGGTGGATTCAGGACATCTGTCCTGTGGTATGGGACTTTTAGTGCTTCGTGCAGCAGAGTATGCAGCTTCAGGAATGTCTGCTGGTGATATCATAAAGAAAATAGAGCGTATTAGAAACCGGGTTAAAACCAGCTTTGTTGTGAATAGTACAGAATATCTGGCGAAGTCAGGCCGAATATCTCCAAAGATAAATACCATATGCAAGACACTTCTGCTTCATCCGATTCTTGTAATGAGAAACAGCAGTATGGTAGTTGGACAGATAAGAATGGGAACCAGAGATGTTACCTGGAAGAAATATACCAGGTCAACGATTAAAAGTATGCACAATTCAGATTGTAATATGTTATTTATTGTATATACCGGTCTGCAAAAGGAAGAACTGAAATCAATAGAAGAAGAGGTTTTAAAGAAGATACCATTTAAGACAGTCATTTATCAGAAAGCCTCATCGGCTATTTCAATTAACTGTGGTCCAGGTTCATTTGGATTTATGTACATGCTTAAGGATTAGACATTGTAACTCCTGACGTAAGATGAAGATAATGAGGTTTACATTTATTATAATAGAGATAAGACGGAGGTTTTTATGTACCAGTTTACTGATGACTGCCTTACAGGCATTGAAATAATTGATAATGAGCACCGCAGGCTTTTTGCCATGATTAATGAGGGGATAGACATGATTCACGGTGAGGATAAGGTTGTCCTTGCAGTGGCTAAGGATATGGTGGTGCAGTTAAAGGAATATGCTGTGAAGCATTTTGCAGACGAAGAAGAGATAATGGAAAAATTAGGTGATGCTGAACTTGAAAGGCAGAGAAGAGAGCATGACCAGTTCAGGGCATATATGGATAGCCATGATGAATCCCAGCTTACAGAGGAGAATGCAAGGCAAAAGGTTGAGGAACTTCTTCTTTATCTTGCCAAATGGCTGTATTCACATATATTGGGAAGCGATATTATGATTTCCCATAATATTAATAATAGTGAGGGAGACCCATTTGCATTTACAGATAAGTATCTTACCGGAATTGAACTGGTGGATGAGGAACACAGGATATTATTTGATATAATAAGGCAGACTAATGATACAATTAACGAAGAGTTTGTCCACGACAAATATGACCGCATCATGGAAATTATTGATGAACTTAAGGATTATACAGTGAAGCATTTCGGTGATGAGGAAGAATATATGGAGTCTATCGGTTATGAGGGGCTGGAAGCCCAGAAAGTGGCTCATATATCTTTCGTGGATAAGCTGAACAGCATTAACTATGAAAATCTGGATGACAACCAGCAGGAATATCTTAATGATCTGGTAGAATACCTTCTTAACTGGCTTTCAACCCACATCTTGAAGATGGACAAGAGAATTCCTGTAAAAGATATTAAGAAATGATATAAAAGCTGTAGCAGCCATGACACATACATATGTCACGCTGCTACATTTTTTATGGGCTGTAATCAACCAAGTCTTTCAGCTATTATTTTAATTAGCTGTATTATAACTGTAGGAATTAATGCAAGCAGGAGGATTGAGACGTACTGTCCGGCAGTGAGGGATACAACTGAGAATAACCCTGCGACTGGTGGAAGGAAAAGTACTGCTGCAAATAATATTAATCCCAGTACAAATGCGCCCAGGCTGTACATATTATTCCTAAAGCCTAAGGTTAATATGCTGTGTTCGCCTCTGCAGTTAAATCCGTGAAGAAGTCTTGCAAGAGTGAGCGTTGCAAATGCCATGGTTGATGCGGCTTCCGGTGTTACAGAAAGTCCTGACATGAATGCAGTAATTACAGACAATGCAATAAGGACACCCTGTGAAACCATAAGTGTTACGAATTTCTTATCCAGAATACCCTGTTTAGGATTTCTTGGCTTTTTATCAAGAACATCTTTAGCGCCTGGCTCCATGCCTATGGCAAGGGCTGGGAGAGAATCGGTAACAAGGTTGATGAACAGAAGCTGTACAGCCTGAAATGGCACAGGCAGAGCCATCAGGGAGGCGTATATTACTGTAATTATTGCGGAGAAATTACCCGAGAGAAGGTAAAGCACTGCATTTTTAATATTATTGTACACAGTTCTTCCATTGGCAACAGCCTTGATGATGGTGGCAAAATTGTCGTCAGACAGAATCATGGAAGCAGCATCTTTAGAAACTTCTGTTCCTGTTATTCCCATGGCAACACCAATGTCTGCTTTCTTCAATGCAGGAGCATCATTAACACCATCACCTGTCATGGAAACAATTCTGCCTTTTCTCTGCCATGCATCTACAATCCGGATTTTATTTTCAGGAGAGACACGGGCATAGACAGATATTCTTTCAATGTTTTCATCCAGTTCATCATCGCTCATTGCATCCAGCTCCTGACCAGTGACGGCTAAATCTCCCTGAGTATATATGCCTATTTTCTCTGCAATTGCACGGGCAGTTACTTTGTGGTCTCCGGTAATCATTACTGTGCGGATTCCGGCTTTCTTTGCATCTTTGACAGCTTTCATGGATTCAGGTCTTGGAGGGTCCATCTCGGATACAAGACCTAAAAATGTATAGCCATATTCTGTTTCTTTAGTAAGCTCTTCATCGGATTCTTTATATGCGAAAGCCAGCACCCGGAGACCGTTTTCTGAGAAATCCTGATTCTGTTTAAGTATTTTTTGGCGGAAATCTTCATTCATAGGGAATATGCCATCTGTAAGACGTATATAATCGCAGCGCTCAAGCAAAACATCTGGTGCGCCTTTTGTGAATATGGTTGGAACACCATGAATGAGATGCTTGGTGCTCATAAGCTTTCTGTCTGAATCAAATGGAACTTCTTCGATTCTGCTTAAAATGTTTCTCATCTGGTCTTCTGTTATAGATATATCTGCTGTTTTATTGTTAGCCTCAATGTCACGGTACATTTCCAGAAGGGCGTATTCTGTAGGGTCGCCGATGCCGTTGCCATCCACTATGGAGGAATCGTTTGTAAGAACTGCATTGTAAAGTAGATATCTGTGAAGCTGGCACTGCAGATTAATCCCGGATGGTTTAAGCACTTCGCCGCCAGTATATATATCCTGGACAGTCATTTTATTCTGGGTGAGGGTTCCTGTTTTGTCGGAGCAGATTACAGAAACACAACCTAAAGATTCCACTGCGGAGAGTTCCTTGATAACAGCCATTTCCTTTGCCATACGCTGGGTGCCCATTGCCTGGACAATAGTGACTATAGAGCTTAATGCTTCTGGAATAGCTGCTACGGCAAGAGCTACTGAAAACAGCAGTGAGTCAAGGATATTCATGCCTCTGTATACCCCAAGAATAAATACAATAAAGCTTATTATAATTATTCCAATGGCAAGGATTTTGCTGAATTTGTCCAGACTTACCTGCAAAGGTGTTTTCTTATCTTTAGTGTTATTCATAAGGGTGGCAATTTTACCAATTTCAGTATTCATGCCTGTTTCTGTGATAACTGCCACAGCTCTTCCGTATGTCACAAGGCTTCCGGAGTATACCATATTTAATCTGTCTGCCAGAGGGGTATCCCTGTCTATCTCCATGTCTTTCTTGTCAATATTGGTTGATTCTCCTGTAAGAGAGCTTTCATTTACCTGTAGAGAGTAATTCTCCATTATTCTGCCATCCGCAACAACCATGTCTCCTGCTTCAAGAATTACAATATCTCCGGGAACAACTTCTCTTGAAGGCATTTCAATCTTCTGTCCCTGACGGATAACTTTTGCCACAGGAGAGGAAAGGGATTTAAGTGAATCAAGGGATTTTTCTGCTTTCATATGCTGTACAGTTCCAAGAACTGCGTTAAGTATGAGTACGGCAATAATTACTAATGTACTTTCTAAGTCTTTTGTAAACATACTGATTACAGCTGCAACCATAAGAATAATAACCATCAGGTCTGCAAACTGTGACAGGAAAACCTTTAATGCACCAGGCCGTTTTCCTTCCGTCAGCTGGTTTTCACCATAGTGTTTCAGGCGGTCTGATGCCTCTTCATATGTAAGTCCGTCCATTCTGGTGTCCAGTTCCTTAAGAACATTCTCTTTTGATAATTCATACCATGTCATAATTGTTTGTGTGAAAATGCTTGTGGGTTGATTTTCACACTGCCTCCTTTCCTGATTGTTTACAGTTGAATTATTTCCTGTAGTAAATTGTTTTCTGTGAAAAATGACTTATCATACAATATTACAGGAAAACCGGGGAATAAAAAATGAGACTCTATGCAGAAAAACACTAATAAAATGTCTTTCTGCATAAAGTCTCATCACCATAAAGGTATGCACCACCAAGCGTAAAACGCCGCGTATGTTGACAGTGCATTTGGATTACTCCCCTTTGCAAATATTCTTTTTGTATGTGCAAGTTTATCAGAGTGACAGGGATATGTCAACAGAATATTTATTATAAGATATGTGCAGACTATGAGAAATTGTATGTGCATCCGGTATTAAGAAAGAATAATAAAAACTATTTGACAAATTAAATATATGTAATTATAATAGCTGGCAGTACCAAGTGGTACTACCAGCTATTGTATCTTGTGTTTCACATCACGAATTTTTATGTGGGATGTGCACGTGTTTCATCTGTTTTTAATACAGGAGGTTAAATAATTATGAATGAAATTATTAAGTTACCTAACATTGAAGCTGTACAGGATTTTGTCAAGAATGCAGAAGAAACAGGCGAAAGTGTCCTTGTTTCAAAGGAGGGATTCAAATACCAGATTGATGGTGCATCTATTATGGCTATGATAGCCTTAGTCGGTGAAAAGCTTAAGGTTGAGTATATGAGTGAATCAGATTCTTTTAACAATATGCTGAAAAAATATACAGTAGCAAGTAGCAATATATAATTGGAGATTATAAATCTATACAATATAGTTACAATTGATGAGGCTTAAAATGAAATATATAAAACAGTGTATAGTTATTCTTGGAATAACATTAGCGGGAGAGTTGTTAAAATACATACTGCCACTCCCTATTCCTGCAAGCATTTATGGAATGGTTCTTCTTTTTGTGGGATTGATGACTGGAGTGATTAAAATTGAAGCAGTGAAGGAAACAGGAATGTTTCTGATTGAGATTATGCCATTAATGTTTATTCCTGCAGGTGTGGGATTAATGACAAGCTGGGAAACATTAAAATCTATTATAGTGCCGGTGAGCGTCATAACAGTTGTTACCATTATAACTGTTATGGCTTCAACGGGACTGGTGTCCCAGATTATTATCAGAAAATCAAAGGAAAATGAGAAATGAATAATTTTTTTCAAACTTCCATGTTTGCTGGAGTTACTTTAAGTTTAATATCATATTTTATCGGAGTTGCTTTGAAAAAGAAATTTAAGCTTGGCATATTCAACCCACTTCTGATTTCCATTATAATTTCTATTATTGTTATATTAGTAGGGAAGATTGATTATAATACATATAGTGAAGGTGCCAGGTATTTAAGCTGGCTGCTTACGCCGGCAACAGTCTGTCTTGCAATTCCGCTGTATGAGGAGTTTGAATTGTTAAAAAAGAATTACAGGGCAGTTATGTTAGGTCTTCTTGCTGGTACGGTTACGAGTCTGACAACGGTATTCATGTTATCTAAGTTGTGTGGGCTTTCACATGAAGAATATGTGACACTTCTGCCCAAATCAATTACTACGGCAATTGGTATGGGAGTATCAGAAGAATTAGGCGGATATGTTACTATTACAGTGGCTGTAATAATTATTACCGGTGTGCTTGGAAATATGTTTGGAGAACTTATCTGCAGATTATTCAGGATTACTGAACCAATTTCCAAAGGCCTTGCCTTTGGAGCATCTTCTCATGCCATAGGTACGGCAAAAGCTATTGAGATAGGAGAAGTGGAAGGAGCTATGAGCGGTCTTGCCATTGCAGTATCCGGTATATTGACAGTAATACTGTCATCATTATTCGCCAGATTTATCTGAGAATAGTGTGAAAAGTAAGTATGATAGCTTATATTTCATATAGTTGTTTCTGACGGCAGCAGAATGTGAAGAATGGAGTGTGGAATGACAATAAATAGCACAACAATGGAATATCAAAAAGTGATTGATTATATATTCCAGATGATAAAAGACAGAAAACTCATTGTCGGAAGCAAGATTCCTTCTGAAAGAGATATTGCAGAACAACTTGGAATTGGAAGAAATTCCACAAGGGAAGCTATCAGCATAATGCGTGGAATGGGACTTATCGAAAGCAGACATGGTTCTGGTAATTATATTGCAAAGAATTCTGGCAGGACAATAAGCAATATTGTTTCGGTTATGCTGGCACTGGGAAGTATATCAATGAAAGATATTCTGGAATTCCGTAAGATTATATCAAGAACTGTTATTGAACTTATTTTTATTAATGGGCTTGAAGATAATGAAAAGGAATATATGAAGAAAATTATAGACATCATGAAGCCTTCATCTGGCGAACAGCTGGTTTTGCTGGATCAGGAGTTTCATGTTGCATTGATTCGTGCAACACATAACCAGTTATTTATTACGGTTATGGAGGCGATTGCCCAGGTTTATCATGAATCAATATCCAAGGTGCTTGAGTCTGCTGACATGGAAACAACAACTAGATTTCTTGAGATTCATAATAAAATATATGAAAGTATCGTAGAGAAAGATAAAGATGAATGTATAAAATATATAAATGAACATTATGATTTTGCGGAAAGACAACTAAAATACTGTGGAAGTATGATATAAGAATATTCATATATAAAGAATGCGGGAAGATTTTCCCGCATTCTTTTGTATAATAAGGATACTAAATATGTGCAGGGTGTGTTATCATTTATGTTAAGGAAAGAATGAGATTGTTCATTAAGGAGCACAGAGGTATGGCTACATGGAATCCATGGAGAGGCTGTAAAAAATGCAGTGAGGGCTGTTTGCATTGCTATATTCATAAAGGTGATGCGAAGCGTGGCATTGATACGGGGAAAATTGAAAAAACAAAAGATTATAATAAGCCGGTAGTACGTCTGAAAAACGGAAACTATAAGATGAAACCAGGATTAGTTTATACCTGTTTTTCTACCGATTTTTTAATTGAAGAAGCAGATGAATGGCGTAATGAGTGCTGGCAGATGATTAAAGAACGGCAGGACTGTTATTTTTTATTTCTTACAAAACGAATTGAAAGATTTATGGATTGTATTCCGGAGGACTGGAATGAAGGATATGAAAATGTGGTTGTCTGCTGTACTATTGAGAATCAGAAAAATGCAGACTATAAACTTGGAATATTCAGTAAGCTACCAATAAAGCACAGGTGTATAACAGCACAGCCATTACTTGAGCCAATCAATATAGAACCATATCTGGATAACATTGAACTTGTGGTGGCAGGCGGAGAATCAGATCGCTTTGCAAGACCACTGGATTATTCATGGATTCTTGATATCAGGGAGCAGTGTATCCGCAAAAATGTCTCATTTGAATTTAGGCAGTGTGGAACCTACTTTATTAAAGATGGAAAGCAGTATAAGATGCAGACAAAGGAATTATGCAGCCAGGCAAGGAAGGCTGGAATAGACTATAAGGCTGATTTGTAAACAGTTCCAGTTTATATATATATAATTATGACAGGAGATATAATTATGAAAGAATACAAGAAAAGTTACAGGGGATTTGTGATATTGATGGTTGTGTTTGTTGTGGCATTATTTGCCCTGCCTTTCATTCCCAACGCAGATGCTAAGGTTATATCAATTATTATATTTAATATTATGAATCTGTGGATGGCTTTGGTTACATTCGTAATATATAAGACAGAAAAAATATACTGGTTCACAGGAATTTCATACGAGGAAGCACTGAATACGCCATCTGAGAACAGAAGATTATATGCAAAAAGACATTTGCAGAGATTTGGGATATATGCAGGTGTTTTTGTTATATACTCTGTTATATCTGTCATTTGCAATATTCCAATAGTCGTTGATATTGTATTGGAAACAATAGGGATTGTGGGCGTTGCGATTAGTACAATTAATATCAAGGTGAATTGATACATTAGCGAATTATCAACTGGTGCAAGTGGTATTCTAAAGGGAAGAAGGAAATGAATATGAAAATAGTTGTAATAAACGGACAAAACCATAAAGGAAATACATGGAATGTGGCTAATATACTGCTGCAGAACATGACATGTGAAAAGGATGTGAAAGAATTCTTTCTTCCACGGGATCTGAATCATTTTTGCACAGGGTGCTACAGCTGCCTTAAGGGTAGAGACAGATGTCCATTCTGGGATGAGAAGAAAAAGCTTGATGATGCACTGTTAGAAGCAGACCTTCTTATACTGACAACGCCAAATTACTGTATGATGCCAAGTGCACCTATGAAAGCATTTCTTGACTTGTTTTTTACAAACTGGATGTCACATAAGCCTTATGCTGAAATGTTTTCAAAACGTGCTGTGGTTATTTCAACTGCGGCAGGTGCCGGTGCAGGTAAGGCGGCAAAGCTGGTTGGAAATGTTCTGACAAACTGGGGAATTCCTGAAGTGACTACATATGGAATAAGTGTTAATGCCATGAACTGGGAAACTACGCCTGAAAAGAAGAGGGCAAAGATTAATAAAGATATGAAAAAACTGGCTGCAAAGCTGTCCAGTGAAAAGGCGGTGAGAGTTGGGGTTAAAACCAGGTTCCTTTTCTGGATGATGGGTGGAATGCAAAAGGCAGACTGGGGAGCAGACCCATCTGAGAAAGATTACTGGGAAAGCAAGGGATGGCTTAAAGGTGCCAAACCATGGAAATAAAAGGAAAACAGATGTATAACAGCGGATATGCTGTATTGGCAGGAAAGAATTCCCTGTAACAAATTGTTTTATGATTCTCTGACACTGCCGTACTTTACTGCAGCGTCTGTGTGTGTGAAGTGTAAAGTTTCCTTAGTGGCACATATCTTGTCGGCAAGGCACACAAGCCATGCCTCACGCCTCATAGGTGGCACGAAGGTGAGAGGAAACATATGTCTTAATATTATATTACATTCTACGAAATTCAAATCCACATCATGGAGGGCATTTAAAAATGCTCTCTTTGGGTGGGTGAATCCATGAAAATGATGGGAATTATCTCCTGCAATATGCCAGTCATAGAGAAAATAGTCATGAAGAAGAGCACCACGAATCATTGACCAGTAATCTACATCAATCTTAAATCTGGCAGCAAGATAGCAACTGGTATAAGCTACCTCAATACAGTGTTCATACACACTGATATGTCCATGCTGCATATATTCTTTAGTTTCCAGAAAACGTGTAGTTATATTCAATTCTTCTACAACAGTAGATACCATCTTGTTAATTTCTTCGGATGTTGGAATATTCTTAGGCTTAATCAATGTATTTGTCCTCCCCTGACATGACAGATTAATATTACGGTTTACTTATATGTTGCCCAACTACTTCTATAATTACACATTTATATCATATTTTCAATATGAAATTTGCCAAATGAGTTTATAAAAAGTTTATAATTATATTAATATATATAACTTGACTTTGGATAAAAAAGGGACTAAAACACAGGTGACGTCAAAAAGTACCTCGTGATCACAAGGCGGTATTATATTTAATCGTTTTGGAGGAATAGTCAAATGGATACTTTAAAAGCAGAATTAAGAGATAAGAAAGTTAAAGCTTTAAGAAGAGAAGGATATGTAACCGGTAACCTCTTCGGCAGAGAGATTGACGGCTCCATTCTGGTTAAGATGACGAAGAAGGATGTCAGTGATATTCTTCGCAGGAATGAGAAGGGCAGCAGAATTAACCTTGATGTGGCAGGAACTGAATATGATGTGCTGATTAAGGAAATTGATTATGGGCCATTTGCAAAGGAGATTAATGATATTGAATTTCAGGCTCTGGTAAGCAATGAGGAAGTCCATTCTACAGCTGAGATTGTGCTTCAGAACAAGGAAGCTGTGACAGAAGGTGTGCTTGAGGAACTCCTTGAGGAGATATCTTATAAGGCACTTCCAGCATATCTGGTTGATAAGATTGTTATTGATGCAGGTAAATTGAGACTGGGAGATGTTATAAGGGTTAAGGATCTGGATATTGCCAGGAATCCTAACATAGATGTACTTACAAGCCCTGATAAAGTTATTGTCAGTGTTGTTGCTTCTAAGAACGCAGGGGTTGATGAAGATGCTGATGCTGATGGCGGAGAAACCGGGGAAGAAGCTAAGTAAGTTTTACACATAAATCCCCTGAAACCAGGGATTAAATATGGCTGTATGTCGTATACTGCAGGTGTTAAGGACGCAGTTATGGCATACAGCCATTTGTAATCTCTTGATACTTCAGGGGATTTATTATATTATGGTTAAAGGTTCAGAAGCCGAAATGGAGGTTATTATGCCAGGATATTTGATTAAAGATACAACTGTAAGTGAAAGAATTGCACTTGTTAAACAGTGGGAAGAGGATGAGGGCTGTGAAAACTGTGGCATTGACCCTCTGATTTTCTACAAGGACTATATTGATGGAAAAAAGGAAATATCCCAGATTAATGCTGAATACAATGCCAGATACATAACAGAGATTCCTGATGATGAGGGCATGGGATGCGGAATGGGGAACAGAAGATGACAGATATTCAGAAAAGCCTTATGGATATGCAGGATCTGGGATACAGGGATTTCAACAGCAGTCTCCTGCCGGGAGTTCCAAAGGAATCAGTTATTGGAGTAAGAATCCCTGAAATCAGAAAATATGCCAGGACGCTATATAAAACCGGGGAGTGGGAGAAGTTTATTACTGAACTTCCACATACATATTATGAGGAAAATGCTCTCCATATGATACTTTTATGTAACATAAAGGATTATGATACCTGCATAAAATATATTAATGAATTCCTTCCATATATTGACAACTGGGCAGTGTGCGATTCAGGAGTTCCTGACTGTTATAAGAAAAACCTGAACAAGCTGATGACAGAGGTTAAAGTCTGGATTCAGTCAGACAGGGCTTACACTGTAAGGTATGCTGTAGGGGTACTTATGAGATTGTTTCTCGATGAACATTTTGATAAGAGATATCTTGCTATGGTAGCAGATATTGAGTCTGAGGAGTATTACGTTAATATGATGGTGGCATGGTATTTTGCCACAGCACTGGCAAAGCAGTGGGACAGCACAATAACTTATATTGAGGACAGGAAACTCACACCATGGATTCATAACAAAACCATACAGAAAGCGGTGGAAAGCTATCGTATTACACAACAGCAGAAGGTGTATCTTAAATCTATGAGAATTAAAAAAGCCTAGCATTTACAAATATTTCCGTTGAATCATTTGAATTATATGCTATAATCAATCTTGAGAAAATGTGAAAGGAAACTTCATCAATGAAATTTAAAGACCACAAGAATGTGTCTCAGTACCTTGTAGAATCCCTGAACTGTAAGCTTAAGTTTAGACACAGATGGGCCCTGGTTATTGGAAGTGTCATTCCTGATATTACTGTTTATACATATTTCAGAAGAAGCGATGGTGGACAGAAGCTAAGAGGTCATAATTATGAGAATTCCATGGATTGTATGAAGCAGCTTGTGGAGTCTGTTAATAATGACAAAGCCAACAGCATAATGAAGTACATTCATGTTGGAATGCTTCTTCATTATTCAGCAGATTCATTCACCTATGCACATAACAGTCATTTCAAGGGAACTATTGGAGAACACAGAGAGTATGAGATGCGTCTTCATGAGGAACTTGAGGAAGCTATGCGCAATAACATAAGTAGTGAGACCTTGAATGAAGTTAATGATATATTTGCCCGGATTAAGGAACTCCACGATATGTATCTTAAGGAGATTCCATGCTGCCAGATAGACTGTGCATATATCTTTGATATTGTAACATATATATTTAACCTGCTGGTAGGCGGTGACTATGCCCAGCATGTACAGATTAATGCAGCATAATCAGTGTTTTTGGATATTATTAAGTGAATATACTAAGTGGATATAAAGTGATGGAATAAAGCCTGTGGGTTGAAGTGGTATTTCAGCCTTAATATATGGCATAATCTGTTACTTTATATTTATTTTATAATTATTATTAGCACTCACTATTGACGAGTGCTAACAGAAGTGATATAACTACACTTGTAAATAAGATATGGACCACATTGAATGTGGAAGAATGAAAGGAGATATGACATATGTTAATGACAAATTTTTTTGATAATTCTTTATTGGATAACTTTTTCTCTGTTCCATCAGACACATACAGAAACAAGAGCAATACAACAGGACTGATGCAGACAGATATTAAGGAATCAGACACAGAGTATGAGATTATCATGAATCTTCCAGGATTTAAGAAAGAAAATGTAAAGGGTGAACTTAAGGACGGATATCTGGTAATTACAGCTACTAATGCTGAGGATGAAACAGACAAGAATGTAAAGTACCTTTGCAGGGAGCGTTATTCAGGTGGATGCAGCAGGAGCTTCTACGTTGGGGAGGAAATCACCCAGCAGGATATCAAAGCAAGATTTGAGAATGGAGTTCTTACATTTATTGTTCCTAAGATTGATAAGACAGCAAGAGCAAAAGAGACTAAGTTCATATCAATTGACTGATAACAGGTTATTATGATTTATGGCTGCCGCACACCAATATTAGTGTGGCAGCCAGTTTTAATCTGAAAGGGAGGTGGTTGTTATGCCTGCAAGAAAAGATTGTTATGAGATACTTGGAGTTTCAAAAGATGCAGATGAAAGCACCATAAAGAAGGCTTATCGAAAGCTGGCAAAGAAATACCATCCTGATACTAATGCCGGGAATCACCAGGCTGAAGAAAAATTTAAAGAGATTAATGAAAGCTATGCTATTATAGGTGACCCTGAAAAACGCAAACTTTATGACAAATATGGCTATATGGCATTTCAGGAGGGCTTTGACCCTAAGAAAGCTGAGGAATACGAAAAATATGGCGGTGGGATGGGTAATGGAAATGGTACCTATGAATTCCACTTTGATGGCACTGGTTCAGAGGATTTCGGGGATATATTTGATAATATATTTGGAGGATTTGGAGGCGCTGGTTCAGGTTTTGGCGGCTCAGGTTTTGGCGGCTCCGGCTTTGGTGGTTCAGGATTTGGCGGCTCCGGATTTGGCAGCTCAGGCTTTGGTGGTTCTGGCAGGGGCGGCTTTAATGGCGCAGGCAGGAAGGGAGCAGATGCCCAGGCTGATATTACAATAAGTTTTGATGAGGCTGTGACAGGTTGTGATAAGAATATTACTCTTCAGGATGAAACTGGTAAGACCCAGTCATTAAGAGTGCATATCCCTGCAGGTGTGGATACAGGCAGCAAGGTAAGGCTTAAAGGCCAGGGAGGAAGGTCATCTGGAAATGGCAATGCAGGGGATCTTTTCCTTAACATTAATGTGGAGAAAAAACCGGGATTTGACCGTAAAGGTCTTGATATATACACCACAATTAATATTCCATATACTACAGCAGTGCTTGGAGGAGAAGCTATTGTACACACAGTGACAGGTGATGTGAGCTGTAAGATAAAGGAGGGGATCCAGTCCGGAAGCAAGATACGTCTTAGAGGCAAAGGAGCACCTTCCATGAAAAATAACAGCATAAGGGGAGACCAGTATGTGACAGTCCAGATACAGGTACCCAGGTATGTTTCACCAGAAGCCAGAAAGAAGCTAAAAGAACTGGAAAAACTTCTGTGATTTATGATACAATGAGCTATAAGAGTGATTAACTTATACGGAGGTATCATTTTGAAAATGGGAGACAGCAGAAGCAGAAATGTCAGCCAGGCAAGATCGTCAGTGAACGGGGCAACAGGGAACAGGCCAGCAGGCACTCAGGCAGGATCTTCAGGCGGCAGACCGGGACCTAAGAGAATATCAAGAAAACAGAGAGAAATGAGAAGGAAAAGACAGCAGCTTATGGCTGTATCATTAATACTGGTATTATTAATAGTAATTCTTATTGCAGTATTAATAAAAAGCTGTGGTAATACGAAACCACAGACAGACAATGTTACAACACCGGCTGTCAGCCAGCCTGAAACTCAGAATGAACAGGGAAATGCGTCCCAGAGTGATGGAGAGAATAATAATCAGGATAATGGACAGAATAACAGTGGCAATTCCGTACAGGAAAAAGAATATACAGGGGAAGACGGAAAACTCCACAAGGTGATTGGAACAACAGAAAAAGGATATACTATAGAGGAAGTAGATGGAGTTACCTATGTGGATGGTGTGTTGATTGCCAATAAGACATACCCATTGCCAGAGGATTTTATTCCAACTAATCCGGAAGTTCCAGTAACAGAGGGAAGAAGTACCAAGAGTCTTGATAAGGATTTAATGACTGCATGGAGACAGCTTCAGGCGGATGCAGCTGCAAAGAAACTTAATCTGTATATATCCAGTGGCTACAGATCTTTCCAGGTTCAGAAGACACTGTATAACAATTATGTTGCCAAGGATGGAAAGGCACTGGCTGATACTTATTCTTCAAGACCGGGTAATTCTGAGCACCAGACAGGACTCTGCTTTGACCTTAACAGCATTGATGATACATTTACCAATACAGCTGAAGGAAAGTGGGTTAATGACAACTGTTACAAATATGGATTCTGCATAAGATTCCCTAAGGGAAAGGACGAATATACAGGATATCAGCATGAGTCATGGCATCTTCGTTACGTTGGAACAGAGCTGGCTGAGAAATTATACAATGGTGGTGATTGGCTGTCATTGGAGGAATACTTTGGTATTACAAGCAAGTATCCAGATTAAGTACGGTTTATGACACTCACATCATTAAAATATTATAAACAATATTAGCGTAAAATCAGGGTAAGCATTGCCATTACTGCATCTTGGCATTTTTTGTCAGGGATGGGGGATTTTGACATGCTTACCCTGAAAATGTTATAAAATAGATATAGGTTGCAAAGATAAGATTAGAAGGATTAATGGCAAAGTCCATTGGAAAGGCGGTAAAATGGAAAAAATCGACGGCTATACAGAAAAACTTGTACAGCTTTGCATTAAGAATGACCAGATTGATAAAAAACTCTATGATGAATATGGAGTTAAAAAGGGACTTAGAGACGAGAATGGAGCAGGCGTTTTAACCGGACTTACCAACATTTCATCAGTTAGAGCCTTTGATACTGTGGATGGACACAAGGTACCATGTGATGGAGAACTTCTTTACAGGGGATATGATGTAAAGGATCTGGTTAAGGGTGGCAGTGGTAAAAGATTTATATTTGAAGAGGGGGCTTATCTTCTTTTATTTGGTGAACTGCCAAACCAGCAGGAACTGGACGAGTTTAAGAGTGTATTGTCAGGATGCATGGATCTTCCGACTAACTTTACAAGAGATGTAATTATGAAAGCACCAAGTGAGGATATTATGAATACTATGACCAGAAGTATCCTTACTCTGGCATCATATGATGATAAAAGGGATGTATTGACACTGGATAACGTGTTAAGACAGTGTATACAGTTAATCAGTACATTCCCTATGCTGGCTGTGTATGGGTATCACGCTTACAATCATTATGAGAACGATGACAGTATGTATATCCACAGACCAGACAAATCAGCTTCTATTGCTGAGAATTTCTTAAGGTTATTAAGACCTGATATGGGGTATACTGAATTGGAGGCAAGAGTTCTTGATATTGCCCTGCTGCTTCATATGGAACATGGTGGCGGTAACAATTCTACATTTACAACAAGAGTTGTTACATCATCTGGTTCAGACACATATGCAGCCATTGCAGCAGCCATGTCTTCTCTGAAGGGAAGGAAGCATGGGGGAGCTAATCTGATGGTTATGAATATGATGGACGACATTAAAAAGCATGTGTCAGATTACTCCGATGAGGAAGCTATTGAGGCATATCTTGATAAAATCCTTAACAAACAGGCATTTGACCATAAGGGACTTATATATGGAATGGGTCATGCTGTTTACTCTCTGTCAGACCCAAGAGAAAGAGTGTTTAAGGGATTTGTGGAACAGCTGGCAGCAGAGAAGGGAAAACAGGATGATATGCTGCTCTACAATAATGTGGAGAAGATTGCTCCTGTGCTTATTGCAAGAGAGCGTAAGATATATAAAGGGGTCAGCCCTAATGTGGACTTTTACAGCGGATTTGTGTATGACATGCTTGGTATTCCAAGACAACTGTATACACCATTGTTTGCCATAGCAAGAATTGCAGGATGGAGTGCACACAGAATGGAAGAACTTGTAACAACGGATAAGATTATCAGACCTGCATATAAGAGCCTGGTTACCAGGAAAGAATATACACCAAGGGAATCAAGATAGAAAATAACTGAAGGACTGGCGAAATGGAAGATATCAGTGAATATTCAGGACTGACATCCCAGGAGGTATCTGAAAGGATACAGAATCATCAGGTTAATGAGCCGGTGGACCCGGGAACTAAAACTAATAAGGATATTATTAAGGGGAATCTTCTGACCTATTTTAACATGATTTTCCTTATATTAGCGGTACTTGTGTGTGTTGCAGGGTCTTTTAGAAGCCTTACATTTTTGCCGGTGGTAATTGGCAATGCACTGATAGGAATTATTCAGGAGATAAGAGCCAGGGATACGCTGGCTAAGATGAAGCTTATCAATGCACCTCATACAAAAGTAATAAGAGATGGTAAGAAGAAAAAGATAATGTCAGAGCAGCTGGTGGTAGATGACCTGGCAATATTTACAGCAGGAGACCAGATTCCGGCAGATGCGGTTATAACCAGTGGTTCAGTTAAGGTTAATGAATCTCTTCTTACAGGTGAGTCTGATGAGATTGAAAAGGGTAAGAATGGCAGACTTTTATCAGGCAGTTTTATTGTGTCTGGTGAATGCCGGGCTGTAATTGAGAAGGTTGGAAAGGACTCTTATATTTCAAGGCTTACGCTGGAAGCGAAATCTGAAAAGAAACAGGAACTTTCAGAGATGATCCGCTCAATTAATAATCTTATTAAATGGGTGGGGATAGTTATTATCCCAATTGGTATAATTCTGTTTTACCAGGGATATTTCGTCAATAAAGAGAGCTTCAGTGAAAGTATTGTGTCTATGGTGGCAGCTGTTATTGGTATGATACCGGAAGGATTATATCTTCTGACTACTATTGCTCTTGCGGTAAGTACCATGAGACTGGCAAAGCAGAGCGTCCTGCTTCATGATATGAAAAGTATTGAAACTCTGGCAAGAGTTGATGTACTGTGTGTTGATAAAACGGGAACTATCACAGAGAATACCATGTCTGTAAGTGATATTATATCTGCTTCAGATATGGCAGCAGATCTGGTGACGGAAGCTGCAAAAGAACTGTCTGATAAGGGATGGACAGAGACTCTTGCCCAGTTCTGCATGGCGATGACTGCCGACAATATAACTATGAAAGCCCTTAAAGCTTTCTTTAAAGATAAGTCAGATGTTAAGATGAGGAAGCCAGATTCAATTACATCATTCTCATCTGAAGTGAAATACTGTGGCGCAACATATAAGGAAGAGGCATACATTCTTGGTGCCCCTGATGCTGTGCTGGGAGATGCATATGATAATTACAGTGATAAGCTGTCAGAGCTTCAGTCCAAGGGATACCGTATACTGGCATTTGGTTCCTATGACGGAGTTGTGGATGGAAAGCCACTGACAGGTACATTCACTCCACTGGGATTCATTACACTTACTAATCCTATTAGAAAACAGGCAAAGAAAACATTCCAGTATTTTGATAATCAGGGAGTGTCTGTAATGGTTATATCAGGAGATAATCCTGAAACAGCCTCAGAAGTGGCAGCGAAAGCCGGAATTAAGAATGCAGAAAAGTATATAGATGCAAGAAAGCTTAAGAATACAGCTGATATTGATATGGCTGTGAGAAAATACACTGTATTTGGACGTGTTACTCCTAAGCAGAAGAAACAGATTGTGAATTCATTGAAGAAACAGGGACATACAGTGGCAATGACCGGTGATGGAGTTAATGATATACTGGCGCTTAGAGATGCGGACTGTAGTGTTGCATTCAGCTCAGGAAGTGATGCAGCAGCCCAGGCAGCCCAGGTGGTTTTATTGGATTCTGATTTTGCACATATGCCATCTGTGGTTATGGAGGGGCGCAGAGTAGTTAATAATGTCCAGCGTTCTGCCAGCCTGTTTCTTGTTAAGAATATATTTTCACTGCTTATGTCGCTGTTTGCAGCAGTGCTTATGGTGACATATCCGCTGGAACCATCACAGATATCACTTATTAGCATGTTTAATATAGGAATTCCGGCATTCTTCCTTGCCATGGAATCCAACGGCAACAGGATAGAGGGAAAGTTTCTTAAGAATGTATTCTTAAAGGCTCTTCCGGCAGGACTCACTGATGCTCTGGCAATTGCAGCACTGGTAGTGTGTGGCAAGGTGTTTGGGCTGCCATCTGAGGATATTGCAACTGCAGCTACCATGTTGCTTGCTATTGTGGGATTTATGATTTTATTCAAGATATCAGTGCCTCTTAACAAGTACAGAGGAACAGTGCTTGTGTGCAATATGATTGCATTTGTATTGTGTGCTGTTGTGCTTAATGAACTTTTTGCAATAAAGAGCATGTCAAGAATATGTGTGCTTCTTTTCGTGGTTTTCTCATTTGCGGCAGAATCACTGTTCAGGATACTGTCACATATTGTGGAAAATGTAGAAAAACATTTTGCAAGGTGTTGATTACGATGAATACAGATGATAAAGGAGAAAGAACATGGAAATAGCAACAATTGCTGTAAAGCAGGTTATTGAACTTTTTATAATAATATTTGCAGGTGCATGTATATATAAGGCAGGGCTTGTTAACAAGGATGGAACTAAGACCCTGTCAAATATTTTGATATATTTAATAGTATCCTGTATGGCGTTTGATTCCTACACTATTGAGTATGACCCACAGAAGAGTGCTAATCTTATTAAGGCATTTGGATACAGCACACTTCTTCTTGTAATAGGCTTTATTGTGTCTTATGCAGTGACATCCCGTATAAAAACAGACAGTAAGAAGATCACAAGATTTGCCTGTATGTTCTCTAATGCTGGATATATGGGATTCCCTCTGATAAAGGCAATGTTTGGACAGGAGGGACTTCTGTATGCCACAGCATTTCTTACAATGTTCAATATATTTGTATGGACTATTGGAATAGTTGTTGTAACTGGAGAAACCAGGTTTACGAATGCCGTGGTTACCATAGCAAAATGTCCTTGTATTATTGCGGTAGCCCTGGGACTTGTTGTGTATTTTGCAAGGATTTCTCTGCCTGCAGTGTTATCAGAGCCTATTGGACTGATTGGGGACATGAACACCCCTGTATCTATGCTGATTATAGGTATCACTATTGCGTCCAGTGATTTGAAGAGACTGTTAAAGAACAGCAAGCTTCTTCTTATAATCGCAGTTAGAATGATACTTATACCTGCGGTTTGTCTTCTGGTAATGTATGTTTTAAATATAAGAAATATGGTGGCTATGGTAGCTCTTATACTTGAAGCCTGTCCATGTGCTGCTATTACAACAATGTTTGCCATAAAATTTAACAATGATGAGGAGCTTGCATCAGGTGCAGTAGTGTTCACTACTTTACTGAGTATTATTACACTGCCTGTGTATACATATATTATTACATTAATTGGTTTTTAAATGTTAAGGTAATTGCTTCATAATTATCTTGATTTATGGGGCAGAAGGAGGAAATGATGAGCAAAAGAATAGCTGTTATCGGAATTGGCGGAATTGGCGGTTATATCGGAGGACTTCTTGCGGATAAGTATGATGATGTAACATTTGTTGCAAGAGGAAAGAGAAAGGAAACACTGGAAAGAGATGGGCTTATTCTTCATTCCGAGTACAGGGGTGAACGTGTGATTAAGCCGGTTAGAGTTGTGGAAAGCTCTCTGGAACTTGACAAAATGGATTATATATTCATATGTGTAAAGAACTACTCACTAAAAGATGTGTGCAAGGATCTGACGAACTGTGTAAAAGAGGGAACGGTAATTGTTCCTATTATGAATGGAGTTGATCCGGGAGACAAGACAAGGGAATACCTTAAGGAGTATGGTATCAGTGGGGCTACAGTCATGGATTCCCTGATATATATTGTTTCATTTATAGGTGAGGATGGAAGTATTATACAGCAGGGCAGTTTTGCCAATATGTATATTGGAATACATGGAAGCAGGGCAAATGATGATGTGGCTAAAGCAGCAGAGTTACTTGATGATGCAGGCGCTGACTGCCAGCCAGCAGACGATATTGAAAGGGAAATCTGGAAAAAATATATACTTAATGCCGCATATAATGTGGAAACAGCAAGATATAACAATAACATTGGACAGCTGAGGGCAGACCCTGTAAAGGCAAAGCAGCATGAAGACCTGATATGGGAAGCATTTAGTGTTGCTAAGGCAAAACATGTGAATGTGAAGGAAGAGGATGCCCAGGCTATTATATACAGGTTCTATAACGAATTTAAAGATAATGCCACAAGTTCTCTCCAGAGAGATGTGGTGGCAAAAAGACCTACAGAACTGGAAACCTTCTGCGGATATCTTGTAAAGGAAGGGGAAAGACTGAATCTTTCCCTCCCTGTAACTAACCTTATGTATCAGGAATTGTTAAAGCTGACAAAGTAGGCAAACTGAATCTACAATACCTCAAAAGATGATATGTCAGGGAAAATCTGTTCAGAGGCAGAGACAATTTCTGATTTTATCTTGTCAAATTCTACAGGCTCATTAACATCGTTTATGCACACTATTTTGTGTTTCTGGGAGGTGATTGCTTTAACTATTGGCATGTAGTTGTTTGATATGTTGTAATATCCCAGAAGTTTGTCAACATTTGCTGATACGAACTCATCTTTCTGCTTTTTCCATTCCCGTAACATATATTGGGATATATCATCACCACTTCTTAAATGGTGTCTGCTGGTGGAATCCATTACATCGAATTCCTTGTCCCACAGTTCTTCAAAGGTGGACTTGCAGAGAGGAGAAGGACCATGTACGGTGTAAAATCCTGAGTATAGTGGGAATGCCTTTTCCAGATGATTATATACATAGTATTTTAAAGGGTATGACTTGTTAAAATAATTGTAAGGGTGGGCCTTCATATTCTCAGTTTTCTTGAAATGTCTGGCAATTACCAGGGTATTATTAAGGTATATATGGGACATAACTTCATTGGCAGGATTAGCAACTACAGGCTGAAGAGCCAGCATATCCACAGGGTAACCTCCAATGAAGAAATCTTCTCTGTTTAAATTATCAGTTATTAACATATCATCATTGAAATATATGAAATGTTCTGATAAGTCAGGGATTCTGTGGAAATTAACCTCAATGGCATTAGAATTATAGCTTGGAAGATAATCTGCGGGCATATAGTCCCTGTGGTTTACAAGGTTAAGCTGGGGATGATTAACGTTCATCCACACAGGAATCTGTCCGCATGTTACAAAATGAATTGTGCGTACCCAGGGCATGAATTTCTCTATGCCACGGAACAGGTATCTGAGCATATCCCAGTCCCTGTATCTCTCATCACAGTCATCAGAAGAGTCTGACTGGGATGGTAAGGCATCACCGGCGAGACTGTGCTCAAACTTTAGTTTTTCTTGTTTCCACTCTGGGTCGTCACCATCGACCCAGGTAATTACTACATCTATCGGATAATCTTCAGTAATTGGTTTGATTTCACTTCTTTTCATAATAATCCCCATTCTCCAGACGCTTATGCGTCGTGATTAATATTATTCCATATGGAATCTGCAGATTTTCATAAGAAAATCACTACTTCCCCATGATATCAGATTTTCGCATTGTATGCTACAATATTCCCAAAATATGGGAAAATATTGACATCTGTTATTTAATTGGTTATAGTTACTTAATAATATTATATGCCAGTCAGGAGCGGTAAATCCTGACGGAACGGAGAATTATGGAAATTCAGATTATTACTGATTCAGCGGCAGATTATACACAGGAAGAGCTTAAGAGAAGAAATATAAGATGTGTGCCAATGTCAATCACTTTCGGGGACGAGCAGTTTATTGACGGAGTAACAATAACTAAGGAACAGTTCTATGATAAGCTTATAGAAAGCAAGGAACTGCCTAAGACATCACAGCCATCTCCAGCTGAGTTTCTTGATGTATTCAAGGATGCTAAGGAGAAGGGAAATACAGTAATTGCAATACTTATTTCCAGCGCATTAAGTGGAACGTATCAGACTGCCATGATGGCGAAGGATATGGTGGAATATGATAATATTTATATCGTAGACAGCAGGCTGGCAACACTGGGAATGCGTATCCTTACTGATACTGCTGTAAATATGAGGGACCAGGGTGTCAGTGCCCAGGATATAATTAATGAGCTGGAATTATTAAAGAAGCGTGTGAGAATATTTGCAGGACTTGATACTTTAGAGTATCTGTGCAAGGGCGGAAGAGTATCCAAGGGGGTTGCAAGTATTGGTACTCTGGCTAATATTAAGCCTATCTTAAGATTTGAGGAAGATGGTAATGTGGAGCTGTGTGGCAAGCAGATTGGTATCAGACATGCAATCAGACATGTTGCCAGAATGGTAGAGGAAGACAAACCAGATGACAGGTATCCATTATATTTTCTATACAGCTATGACAGGGGAAATGCTGTAGGATTTGTACAGGCATTGGTAAAGAAGGGATTCGTTATTGAGAATCCTAAATTCAGGGAGATTGGCCCAACAATAGGAACTCATATTGGACCTGATGGATTCGGTGTAGTATATGTATCGCAGAACGAATCAGAGGAAAGCTATGGGGATTAAATGAGGGAAATAATATATCACAAAAGATATTATAAAAAAGACGCAGCGTAAAATCAAAACGCTGCGTCTTTTATGTAATCATATTATACTGTAAACTTGTTGATATCTTCATTAAGCGTATCAGCAATTTCATGAAGATGGTTAATATTATTAGTAATATCTTCTATAATGTTACGGACTTCTGTCATTGAAGCAGATGTCTGCTGTGTGCTTGCTGCATTCTCTTCAGCGATGGCTGTAAGGTTCTGTACCACATCAACAACACTGATTCTGGAATCATCCATATCATGAATGCTGCCATTAATATTGTCAATTGCATCAAATGCACTGGCAAGCTCACTGTTAAATACGTTAAATATATCGCTAATTTCATCTACATGGTTGCTCTGCTTGTAGATAACCTCTTTAACCTGTTTCATAATCTCAACAGTTTTATCTGAATCATCAATAAGAAGATTAGAAATATCTTCAATCTGTTTAGCAGACTCGTTAGACTGTTCCGCAAGCTTCTGAATCTGTGCAGCTACAACAGCAAAACCTCTTCCTGCCTCACCAGCTCTTGCGGCTTCAATTGAGGCATTGAGTGAGAGAAGATTAGTCTCCTCGGCAATTGAACCAATAATTCCTGTAACTTCACGAATCTTCTGGGCTGACTTGTTAGTGATATTAGTCTGCTCATAGATATCATCAATAGATGATTTGGTTTCTGCATTAATTCTGTCTAACTCATTCAGAGTTGAGATAATAGTATTGTTGTTAGTCTTGATGACATCCATGCTCTTCTTAAGGCTTTCGCTTCTCACACCTGCATCAGAAATCATCTGACCAATGTCAACAACATTCTCTGTTGCTGTCTGCGTATCTCCTGCCTGTGATGTTGCACCAGCTGCAATATCATTGACAGCCTGTTCAACCTGCTCAACAGAAGTGTTGGTATTGATGATATTGCTGTTGAGGTTGTCAGATGCAGCAAACAGAGTCTGGCTTAATTCCTTCAGGCTATTAACAACATCTGCAAGGGTAAGTCTCATTGCTCTGATAGATTTACTCATATAGCCGATTTCGTCAGTTCTCTTTACAAGATTTGCCTCTTCCGGATGCTCAGTTAAATCAAGGTTTGATATACTTCCTACAACACCTGCCAGCTTAAAGATTGGTTTTACAATTCTGTGGGCAAAGAACAGACCTACAAGTCCACAGAGGACAAGACAGAACAGACCGGCAAGGCTGGAAATTGTAATCATTCTGTGGGTTGATGCAAATGCGTCATCCTGGTCTACTGTCATAATTAATATCATGGATTTGTCGTTAGTTACATAGTAAGAAGCAACTTTGGTTGTTCCTTTGAAATCATATTCAACAACAGCTGGCTCAACGGTGATGTTCTTGCTTAACTTCTCACATATATCTTTAACAACTACGTTCTCTACTGGTTTTCCAATCTTATCAGCTGATGGATGGTAAAGCATTGTACCATCAGCTGATACTACATATGCATAGCTTGAAGGCATATTCTCAATGGAAACATCCTGATATACCCTGGAAAGGTGATCACTTGACTGTGCCTTGACTCCGAAATCTTCAATCAGATACTCAAGAATCTTTCCGTTGCTCTGTGTTAAATCATACAGATAATCCTTAACAAGTGAAAGGGAACTGCCCCTTGAACTGTTGAGGGTAATCAATACGATGATAACCATTCCCAGCAAAGCTCCAAGAACTGATGAGAACAGCAGCCGGGCTTTTATTGACTTGAAGAAATGAACTCTCATAGGGTCATTAATCTTTGCCTTTACTTTCTCATGGTTCTCTTTAACCGTCTTCACAGCATCTTCCATGACTTTTTCAACTTCCTGCTCAAGAACCTCTTTGTCAATAGGTTCTTTAATCTTTGATTTACCTCTCATCAACTTCCTCCAATCCGTAGTGCTTATCACGATGTACACTACCCAAATTTCGTACTATATTAATTTTACAATAATATAATACATTATTCAATAAGTTTGTTAATCATAATTATAACATTTGTAAATAATATTCATTTGATGGATTTTTGTAACTGATAGTGGTAGAATTACTTCTGACATTATGCGTAATATCTGTTTATTCAGCGGATTGCAAATGCTTGTAGAATTGCGGGAACTGCAACATGATGAGAAAAGAGGGTTAACATGCCAAAAAGCGAAAATCAGAAGCTTAAACTGCTATACATAGTAAAATTATAGAGTCGTGGAGGAAATTGAAAATGAAAAAATATATACACCAGGTCATGGCAG
>CALZFR010000003.1 GCA_945648485.1 uncultured Eubacterium sp.
AATATCGGAAAAAGCTATGAAAAACTTTAGCTTTTTCCGATAAAAATAACCATAAATCGTTATATAAAAATTAATTACCGTCAATAATCAACTGTTGGGGAAGGGAACATTATTGCAGTAAGCTTACCCGCATATATTGGGTCCATCTCCTGCATAACAGCAGCCCTCTGCTTCGGTGTCATACACAGAAGAATTCTGGTGACAACATAGGCATCTCCAGTCATTTCCTCCATAATAGATGCCGCGTTCTCTGGATCCATATTAGCATAGGTAGTTGCCCAGTCCTGAACCTGCTGCGAGAACTGAAGTCTCTCGCATACTTCCTTGTATATCTTGGCAGCATTATCAGGATATATTTTATCATACCATGATTTGTATTCTGATATATCAGGAGCATTCTCTGCAAAAACCACCTGATTATCAAAATCCTCTTTCTGCTTCAGAAATGTTTCCTGATTTTCCTCATATACCTTCAGCCTTGCCACCTCTGCCTGAAGCTGTTGAACCTGTTCTGAAGAAGTATTACCACTATTCTGATATTCAGCTACCTCTTTCTCAAGTTCCTTAATCCTCTCAATAGCCTCAGCAAGACTTTTATACTTATATCCTGTCTCCTCCATCAGTTCTTCATCACTCATCTCAGGCAGAATATTGCTTACCACAGGAACATTCTTTAAGACAGGTCGGAGCATTGTACCTATCCCACCCACGTCCATCTTAATAAGCAGTGCAAATATAACAAGCCATATTATTATAATAAGAACAGCCAGCAGAAATCCCACAAAGCCTCCGCTCTTCTCATCATCATTATCTACATCAGCGCCTAATCCGCCAGCAGACTTTTCCTTCTTAGCCATGCCAAAAGTCCCTTTCCTGTATTATCAATCAGTATCTTTTCCTTTATCATTATAAGTAAAACTTACTAATTGGTCAATTTCCTTCTTTTCCTCATTATTAAGTTCAGCCTTAAACTCTTCAAATGCTTTTTCTTTCAGTTTCTCATGAACCTTCCTGTCAGCCACAGCCTCATTAAGCTTTTCTCTGGCCTTGTCCAGATTTCTCTGGGCAGTCCTAAGCCTTACAGCCTGCTGTTTCATCAGTTCTTCCACAGCTTTAATCGAATCATTGCTTATCTTTAATCTGGCAACATCAATCTTGCCTGTTGAGTATTGCCTTATCTCATCCTGATATCCTCTTCTTCTGGCAATCAAAGCCCTCATCTTATCTTCTTCCGCCATAACTTTACTCATGGCAGCAGCAAATTCAGTCTTTGCCTGGGTTTCCAGCCGGATTTTAATATCAAGGACATTCTGGAGACGATAAACAAATTTTGCCATCTAATGTCATCCCCCACACTCTGCTATTCGGATTCAGAATCGGCAAATATATTATTAAGCATTGCCATTTCTTCCTCAAATGTGAATTTTTCATCTGTCTGCTGCATAAGAAATTCATTAACAGCATCTATCTTAGAAATTGCATAATCAATATTCTTATTGCTGCCCTTCTTATAGGCTCCTATATTAATCAAATCTTCAGCTTCATTGTACGTAGCCAGGACATTCTTAAGCCGTCCAGCCACCTTCTTATGCTCTTTGGTAACAATCTGGCTCATGCATCTGGAAATACTCTGTAAAACATCAATGGCCGGATAATGATTTTTGTGTCCCAGTTTTCGTGACAGCATAATGTGTCCATCAAGAATACTTCGTGCAGTATCTGTTATAGGCTCATTAAAATCATCTCCATCTACAAGCACTGTATACAAACCTGTTATAGAACCCTTTTCCGCCATTCCGGCTCTCTCAAGCAGTTTTGGCATCTCACTGTAAACACTTGGCGGATATCCCCTGGTAACTGGTGGCTCACCAGATGCCAGTCCTATTTCTCTCTGAGCCATAGAAAATCTGGTAAGGGAATCCATCATCAGAAGTACATCTTTACCCTGGTCACGGAAATATTCTGCAATAGCTGTGGCAGTCTTTGCAGCTTTATTTCTTATAAGTGCCGGCTTGTCAGACGTTGCCACAACAAGAACACTTCTCTTCATTCCCTCTGGTCCTAAGTCTCTCTCTGCAAATTCCCTGACCTCACGTCCCCGCTCTCCGATAAGGGCTATTACATTAATGTCAGCCTTAGTATTACGTGCAAACATACCCATGAGTGTGCTCTTACCCACACCACTTCCTGCAAATATACCAATTCTCTGTCCCTTGCCAACTGTCAGAAGTCCATCAACAGCTTTAACGCCTAAAGGAAGGACCTCATTGATGATTACTCTGGACATAGGGTCTGGGGGAGCTGCCTCAACAGAATATTCTTCAGTAAGCCCCAGGTCTTCACCATCAACAGGATTGCCAAGACCATCAAGTGTATGTCCCAGAATCCCGAATCCAACCTTCACACCAAGAGGCTTACCTGTATTCTCCACAATACAGCCTGGACCAATTCCATCAACAGTATCAAAAGGCATCAGAAGAACCACTGACTCTCTGAACCCAACAACCTCTGCATTAACCACCTGGCTTCTGTCTGCCGAATATATTCTGCACAAATCATTAAGCTTTGCATCAGGTCCTACAGACTCAACTGTAAGTCCAACAATCTTGGATACTTTTCCCAGCTTCTTATAAAATGTTTCCTGGGTTAATTCAAGATATTTATTAGTGTCAACAGCAAACATCATAAGCCCCCTTATTGCCAGAAAATCTTCATATCATTCACTTAATAATTTAATTAATTCATGCAGCTTAATTCTCTGATTCTTTTAATCAGATTATCAAGTTCTACATCAAGACTGCAGTTAAACACAGCACCATCTGACTCGATTACACACTGGTTCTGTGATAAAGACTGATCCTCAACAACATCAATATCAATATCCTTATTGACCCTGCAGCTGATTTTACCCTGATTAGACGAGACATAATCAAAATCGTCTGGTGAAACCCTAATTACATAATCCTGGTTCTTATCAGCTTCTGATAAACACCTGCTGATAAGATGCATTATTATGTCATGATTATCCAGTGCCTCCGAAGAAATAACTGATTTAAACACCTCGGTAATAACCTGAACCAGCTCCGGTTCTACATTATTCTTCTTTTCAATATATTCAGATTCAAGCTGTTTAAACCGGCTCTGGTACTGGTTTTCCAGCTCATTTATATGAGTCTGGAGTTCCTGGTCTGCCTGGTTTAATCCATCCTGATATCCCTGCTGTCTTGCCTGATTGAAAGATTCTTCAACCTGCTCATTGGCATCATTAATTATACTTTCAGCCTGTCTGTTTGCCTCTTCAATAATCTTTCCGGCTTCCTCTCTTGCATTCTGGAGAATTTCCTGGTTCTGGGCCGGATCAGAAACCTGTCCTGCATCTTCCTCCGAATCAGAAATCAGCTCTTCCACCACTTCTGCTGTCAAGCCATTGACAAACCCATCAGGGTCAGCCTTCTGTTTATCATTGGCATCCATGATATTCTGTAATTTTGTTTTAATAAGCTCATTATAATCAATAATCCGTTCCTCTTTACTGATTGCCGAGCCTCTTTTAAGCAGATTAGACAATTATTTCGTCACCTCCGCCTCTTGCAATAACAATTTCAGCTGAATCTTCCAGCTTTCTTATGATATTAACAATCTTCTGCTGTGCTTCTTCAACATCCTTCATACGAACAGGTCCCATGAATTCCATATCTTCCTTAATCATTACAGCAAGACGGCTTGAAAGATTATTAAGGATAATATTCTGAACCTCTTCTGTGGCACCCTTAAGGGCAAGGGCAAGGTCACTGTTATCAACATCACGAAGCACTCTCTGGATTGCTCTGTCATCAAGAGAAAGAATATCCTCGAATACGAACATCTTCTTCCTGATTTCATCAGCAAGTTCTGGCTCTTCAACTTCCAGAGTCTCCATAATATGCTTCTCTGTTCCTCTGTCTACAGAATTCAGAATACTTACAATCGCATCTACACCACCCACAATAGTGTAATCCTGGTTAACAAGAGATGAAAGCTTACGTTCCAGCACCTTCTCAACCTGTTTGATTACATCTGGAGATGTTCTGTCCATCTGTGCTATTCTCTTGGCAACATCAGCCTGCTTCTCAGGTGGAAGTGATGATATAACAAGTGATGACTGGGATGGAGGAAGATACGACAAAATAAGAGCAATCGTCTGTGGATGCTCATCCTGAATAAAGTTAAGAAGCTGGCTTGGGTCTGTCTTTCTGATAAACTCAAACGGTCTTACCTGAAGGCTGGCAGTTAATTTTCCAATAACAGTCTTTGCCTTCTCCTCTCCCAGAGCCTTTTCCAGAAGTTCCTTTGCATATCCAATACCACCTTCAGCAATATACTGCTGTGCGAGACATATCTCATAAAACTCATTGAGAACCATCTCTTTTGTCTGTGGAGATACACTGCTTGTGTTAGCAATCTCCAGTGTAAGCTGCTCAATCTCTTCTTCCTTCAAATGTTTGAATATCTGGGCAGATTTCTCTGGTCCCAAAGCAATTAATAAAGTAGCAGCTTTTTCAACCCCATCCATCTCCTTGTCAGAGGATGCCATCTGTCTAGCCATATATAATCACGCCTTTCTTAGTCCCATCCGTCATTAAGCCAGTTGCGTAAAAGAAGCGCAACTGCCTCCGGATTCTCATCAACAAATTTTTCAATAGCTTTTCTCGTTTCAGATTTCTCCTGAACATCAATCTCTTCAACTGAAGGCTGCTTTTCTCTTGTAGTAGCAAGCATCTCCTCAACAGACAGTTCAGGCTCCTTCTCGCTTACAGTAAGCGGAACTGCACTTCTTATAACAACTAATGCCAGAAGTCCCAATATTACAAGGGCAAGGGCAATCTGAAGCCAGAATGTTACATTGCTTAATATATTTCCTGTAGGCTTATCCTGGAAATATGGACGCTGGTATGCAATTACAGAAATATTAGCTGTTGAAATTCCTGTACCTCTTGATATATTATCAATAACTCCCTGATCCACTTCAAGGGTAGTTGTTTCACCATTCTGGGCCTTAAACTCATCCCAGCTTACATTATCCAGATATCCCAGCTTCTGGCACTCTTCTTCTGAATATATCATATTCTTAATAAATGTAACCGCAATACTTGAAGAATCCCTGACGATTTCACCTGGTTCTTTAACTGTTGTAGTTACAATAGAGTTAGGCAGATATGAGTATTTCTCCACCTCATATGTAGAAGTGCTTCCATTGCCTGTATTAATATTATACGTAGTATCGTCATTATTAGAGGTTGTTCCTGGTGTACCACTGGCACCGGAAGTTCCCTCGGATACCTCATGGTATGATTCACCAAATATGGCCTGTTCACCGCCCTGGGTTGAATACTCTGTAGCAATTGTAGTTACTGCATCCCAGTCCATATCCATATTAAGCGTAAAATACGCATCATCATACAATCCAGTAGCAAGCCATCCATCTTTAATGCTGTTCTTTATTGTGGCTTCAATTTCATTCTTATACTTCATCTTACCACTGTAGCTTACACCTGAACTATTGGAAGCATTACTTGGTCCGGAAAACAGTGTATTACCACTTGTATCTACAATTGTAACACTATTCGTCGTACTGTTTCCCACTGCATTGGCAAGAAAAACAGCAATAGACTCTGCAGCATCACTATTCATAGCCCTGGTTGTATCAAGAACCACGCTCACGGAATTCTCAGATGTAGTTGCATAGAAGGATGATGTGGTATCATTAAGCTTAACAGTTACAGAAGCACTCTTGATGCCATCCATACTCTCCAGATCATCCTTAAACTTATTCTCAAGATAATGGGCATGCATCTTAGTTCTGTCCGATTCAGTAGTTGTGAAACTTGTATTCATTGAATCCTCAAATGAATATCCTGCTGGCCTTATATCTTCAGATGCTATAAGCATCTTTGAATTAGTCAAATCACTCTTCTTTACTTTTACAGTAAGTGAGCCGTCATCTACCACATAAGGGATATTATTGCTGGTAAGCAGTGATGTAACACTGTTCATCTCCTTATAATCCTCACAGGTTGTCAGTACATTATATACCGGTCTTGAAGCCACAAAGGCGATAATACCAACAGCAATAAGGACAGCAGCCACAGAGCTGACAATTACAACTCTCTGCTTGGCAGTCCATCCCTTCCATATATCTATTATTCTGTTAATAACTGCTCTAAAACGCTCAGCCATTGTTATGTAAACTCCTTAAATTAAATCTGCATGTTCATAATCTGATTATACGCTTCAAGTGCTTTGTCTCTTACAGCTACAGTAAATTCCAATGCAATATTAGCCTGTTGCTGGTATACCCCAAGCTCATGTGTGTTAGTCAGATTACCCAGGGCAAAATCAATCTCAGCCTGCTGTGCCTGCTGTATATAATCATTAGTGCTGGAAAGAAGCCCTGACACTGAATTAAATACTGAGTCAAATGTCTTATCCCCATCTGTTCCATCTGGGACATTAAGTGTAGCTGACTGCTTCATGGCATCAGTAACCTTATTAATATAATCTGCTCCCAGAGTGTTAACTGCCTGTGTAATATTCATACTTTACCCCATTCCTTATACTACTTATCACGATATACATGTATCAATTAAACTGAACCAATAGTAAGTCCCTTCTGTGCCATGGACTTGCTGGCATTAAATGCTGATATATTAGCCTCATATGACCTTGATGCATCAATTAAATCAGTCATCTCCTGCACAATATTAACGTTAGGATATGTTACATATCCATTCTCATCTGCATCAGGGTGTGATGGATCATACACAAGATTCATATCTGTGGAATCGTCCTCATAAACAGATGTAACCTTAACTCCATCTCCCAGTCTTCCTCCGCTGGCATTATGTAGAATACTTGCAAAGGAAGAACCTGCCGCACTTGCACCCTTAACGTATGTAGCAGGAGATAATGTCTTCTCTGTGAAAACTACTGCTTTTCTCACATATGGTGTGCCATCCGATGTCCTTGTTGTATTGGCGTTGGCAATATTCTCAGAAATAACATCTGTTCTTAACTGCTGTGCAGTCATACCTGATGCACTAATATTAAAAGATGTGAACATTGACATAATGTTTTCCTCCTTAACATCAAAAAATCAAATTAATATGTTACTTTATAACCGCCTTGAATCTTGAAAACTCATTATTCATACTGTCAATCAGTGCATTATAGTTAATCTGCTCTGCAGCCAGTTCAACATTCTCTGTTGAAAGATCAACATTATTACCGTCAAGTCTGTATGAAAGAGCTGTATTATCTGTATATGTCCTGTATGTAACTGTTGATGTATCAACACTGTTTATCTTCTGTGTAAGAGTTGCCCTTGGTCTTCCAGCCTGTTCAATGGCAGAATTAAGGTAAGTCCTAAATTCAATATCCTGTCTCTTATAATTAGGCGTGTCCACATTGGCAATATTATTGGTAAGCACCTCTTCTCTTGCCCAGCTGGCATCAGCTGCAGTCTTTAAAACGTTAACATATCCAAATATTCCTGAGCCCATATAACTCCCCCATTTCTCCGTAAACTATTAATTCTTACAGTCTTAATAACAGACATTTAGTTATATCTTACAGCAAAGTCATTAATATATATACAAAATGCACACAATAAACCTAACCTACATTATAGATTATCGTCCAATAAAAATAAAGTCTTAATTTGTGAAATGTGGTGAATTATGTAAAATTATATCCAACCTGCCATAAAACAAGGAAAGCCCACATACTAACGTATGCAGGCTCCATCCCTTTATTATCCATCCTGTTATCATGCTCTAATCTTCCAGTTTCTTAAGTTCCTCAAAAACCTCATCATTAACTACCTTAATGTATGTACCCTTCATTCCTGAAGATCTGGATTCAATTACCCCGGCACTCTCAAACTTACGTAAGGCATTAACAATAACAGATCTTGTTATCCCTACTCTGTCAGCAATCTTACTTGCAACAAGAATTCCCTCTGTGCCATCCAGTTCCTTGAAAATATGCTTAATAGCTTCCATTTCTGATGATGACAGAGTGCTGATTGCAGATTTCACAATCTGCTTATTTCTGACAATTTCTGCATTTTCCTCATTAACAGAGCGCATCATCTCAAGTCCCACTACGGTTGCCCCGTACTCACACAGAATAATATCGTCAATCTCATAGGAATTGTCACTCTTATATAAGAATAATGTTCCAAGGCGTTCTCCTGCAATCTCAACAGGAGCAATAAGAGCTTCAAACTTCTTAACATTATCTGTTGCGAAACCCAATGTGGCAAGATTAACATTCTCCTTGGTAGACAGTATACTTAAAAGTCTTTCATTAAGCATATTATCTACAAAACCACCTACCCTGTCATATATCAGTTCGTCAATAACGTCAACTCCTCTAAAGAAGCCAGTTCCCAGCACTTTGCCCTTCTTGCTTATAACAAGAATATTCGATTCAAGTATACCGCTTAACACATCACAGATATCATTAAACTCTACACGCTGCGAATGATTGTTGTGCAATAACTTGTTAATCTTTCTTGTTTTATCTAATAACTGCACGCTCATCAGAATTACCTCCGCTTCCAGTCTGCATTACAACACGAACAAACGAAATAATCTCTGATAGAATATTAGCATTTTAAACAGTTTATTTCAATAGTTTTCTGACAATTAATTCCATTATCATTCAATGTAGCCACAATTTTCATCAGCACATACTGTCTTGCTTCCCTTTTCCACCATATAACCGCCACATTGTGGACATTTTCTGGCTACAGGCTTCTGCCATGACATAAAATCACAGTCAGGATTGTTCTCACAGCCAAAATATCTTCTGCCTTTTTTCGTCTTCTTAAGAACAATTTCCTTGCCACACTTTGGACAGGCAACCCCGATTTTTTCATAATATGGTTTAGTATTTCTACACTCTGGGAAACCGGGACAGCCAAGGAATTTACCATGAGGACCGTATTTTATTACCATATTCCGTCCACACAGCTCGCACACAACATCGCTTACCTCATCCTCTATCTTGACATTTTCCAGTTCCTTCTCTGCCGCCTTGACAGCCTCCTCAAGATCAGGATAGAAATTCCTTATAACTTCTTTCCACTTTACCTCGCCTTCAGCAACACCATCCAGCAAAGCTTCCATGTTTGCAGTAAAATTAACATCCACAATAGTCGGAAAGGCTTTCTTCATTATATCATTAACTGCCTCACCAAGTTCAGTGACATACAGGTTCTTATTCTCCTTGGCAATATAATGTCTCGCAATAATTGTTGTGATAGTAGGTGCATAGGTACTTGGTCTTCCTATTCCCAGTTCCTCAAGCTGTTTAACTAAGGATGCCTCTGTAAAATGTGCAGGTGGCTGGGTAAAATGCTGGCTGCTTTCCAGATTATCCAGAGAAAGAACAGAGTCAGTATTAATACTCTTTACAAGTGTATTTCCATCCTTTTCCTCATCCTCATCTTTATATACCGACATAAATCCGTCAAATATAATCTTAGATGCAGAAACATTAAAACGATATTTACCAGCAGCAATCTTAACAGAAGTGGTCTCATACACAGCACCACTCATCTGACTTGCAGTAAATCTTTTCCATATAAGCTGGTAGAGCCTGAACTGGTCCCTTGACAGTGATTCCTTTACTACAACAGGAGACAGTGCAATATCAGTAGGTCTTATAGCCTCATGGGCATCCTGTATCTTCTTTGCGTCCTTTCCACCGGTTTTAGCTGTAGAAAGGTATTTTTCGCCATAATTATCCTTAATATAATCTGCTGCCATTGTCACAGCCTCATCGGCAACTCTTGTTGAATCAGTACGAAGGTAAGTGATTATACCTATTGTTCCTTTTCCTGCAATATCAACACCTTCATAAAGCTGCTGTGCCAGTCTCATAGTCTTCTGTGTTGAGAAATTAAGCTGTTTTGCCGCCTCCTGCTGAAGAGTACTTGTTGTAAATGGAAGGGGTACCTTCTTAATCTTTTCCCCCTGCTTAACACTTTCCACCTTATAAGAACTTTTCTTTAAATCAGAAAGAATCTTGTTCATCTGTGCTTCATTCTTAATATCAATCTTTCCTGATTCATCGCCATAAAATCTGGCAATCACAGGCTTTTTCTCGCCTGATACATTGAGCTTCGCCTCAAGAGTCCAATACTCCTCTGGAATAAATGAATTAATCTCATCTTCTCTGTCACATATTATTCTTAATGCAACAGACTGGACACGACCTGCACTTAATCCTCTCTTAACCTTTGCCCACAAAACTGGACTTATCTCATAACCCACAATTCTGTCAAGAATTCTTCTTGACTGCTGGGCATCAACAAGATTCATGTTAATCTCTCTTGGTTCCTTAAGTGAAGCTTTAACAGCATTCTTGGTAATCTCATTAAATGTTATTCTGTATATATCCTTGTCTTCCAGCTTCAGGGCTTTGGCAAGATGCCATGAAATAGCCTCTCCCTCACGGTCCGGGTCCGTTGCAAGATATATCTTATCTGCTTTTTTAGCTTCCTTCTTCAATGCAGCAAGTATGTCTCCCTTGCCTCTTATAGTTATATACTTTGGCTCAAAATCATGCTCTACGTCAACTCCCATCTGACTCTTAGGAAGATCTCTTATATGTCCCTGAGAAGCCATAACCTCATAATTAGATCCAAGAAACTTCTTAATTGTCTTCACTTTTGCTGGAGACTCAACAATAACAAGATACTTATGCATAGCAAAACCTTTCCATAATCATTATTACAATTTATATACCACATCTGACATAACAGTTCTTGCTCACTTCCCTGATTACCCCCTGAAGCTGCAAATCAAGCAGCAGCTGGCTCACAACTGTCACATCAAGACCTGTCTCTTTTGAAATCGTATCCAAATCTTTCGGATACAAATTAGTCTGACTATACACCATATTTTTTGCACTGGCAAGAGAATTTATTGCAGAATCCAGTGAAAATTTTGTGTCAATATCACCATTGCACTGGGTTTTGTCGTCATCAAAATATTTTTTTCCGGCAACATAGGATTCCATCCATCTCTCCACCACAGATGACTGTTTTATATCCTCAGGGCAGGTTATTACCATTGCTCCCATTTTAATCAGTTCATTACAGCCTTTACTTAAAGGATCACCTATTCTTCCCGGTACTGCCATTATCTCCTTATTCTGTTCTAACGCCTGATCCACTGTAATAAGAGAACCGCTTTTCTGCCTCGCTTCCACCACAATCACCACGTCAGAAAGACCACTTATTATCCTGTTTCTCTCAGGAAAAAATCCACTTAAGGGATTCATCCCAAGTGGATATTCTGAAATTATTCCTCCTGATTCCACCAGTCTTGTATACAAATCAATATTTTCCCGTGGATAACATATATCTGCACCACACCCCAGCACACCAACTGAAAAACCGCCTCCATCAAGACATCCTCTCTGCCCTGCTCCATCAATCCCCAGAGCCATACCGCTAACAACCTGTATTCCCATATAGGCAAAGCTTTTTCCAAATTCATAAGCAACCTGTCTGCCATAATCTGTGCATCCTCTTGCTCCTATTATTGCAACTGTAATTCTATGTTCATCTACAAGTTTTCCTCTCACATACAATCCTACAGGGCTGTCATGTATGTGTCTTAATCTTTCAGGATAATCATCTGATTCTCTGTGTACAAATCTTACGCCATGTTTTTCTAATTCTAGAAATTCATTATATATTGACTTATCTGCTCTTGAATCCGAAATCAGTCTGCACTCCCTGTCTTCAATCCCGTATATACTTCTCAAAGTCCTGTCATCTGCACCATATATTGCTTTGGCACTTCCAAGCCCATCAAGCAGACTGGTGATCTTCCTTCTTCCTATTCCCGGTATATTACACAGCCAGTACCAGTAATAATCTGCATTATTATTTAATCCCATTATTCCTGTAAGATATAGCTTCACTCAGATGACTGACAGCTATATTCTCCTCTCCTTCCATATCAGCAATAGTTCTGGCAGTTTTAAGCACCTTTTCATACCCTCTGGCTGTCATATTGAAGGTACAATAAGCTTTCTCCATTATATCTTTTTCTCTGTTACCCAGACCGCAATACTTCTTTACCTGTCTGGAACTCATCTGGGAATTAAAATGTATGTTGTCATTCTTAAACCTGTCCTTCTGGATATCTCTTGCCCTGCCAATAAAAGACCTCATCTGTTCTGAAGTCATCTGGCTGTCATTATCCTCTTCGTCCTGGGAAAGCATTGAGAATTCAACCTTGTTAACCTTAACATTCAAATCAAACCTGTCCCATATAGGCTGGCTTATCCTTCCCATATATCGTAATATGTCATGTTCAGTACAAAAGCACCTCGTTCTGTCAGGATAATATCCACATTTACACGGATTCATTGCAGCGACAAGCATAAAATCCGCTGGATATATATATTCTGCAGCAGCTCTTACAATTCTTATCTTCCTGTCTTCCAGAGGCTGTCTTAATGACTCTAATATAGCCTGTGGAAATTCTGTTAATTCATCAAGGAAAAGAACACCTTTAGTTGCAAGGGTAATCTCTCCTGGTCGTGGCACACTGCCCCCTCCTAATAATCCCGCTCTGGTGACACTGTGGTGAGGTGCACGGAAAGGCCGCTCATTCATCAGGATACCATCATTAAGACAGCCTGCCACACTGTATATTTTAGTCAGTTCCATTATTTCATCAGATTCCAGGGCAGGCATAATAGTAGGCATTCTCTTTGCCATCATTGTTTTACCACTGCCTGGCGGTCCCACATACAGAATATTATGCATTCCTGCAGCAGCAATCATCGAAGCTCTCTTCGCCGCCATCTGCCCTTTAATATCTGCAAAGTCAATCTGGTAACCATTATGCTCTGATACTGCAATTCCCTGATATGTTAATGCCTGCATATCTGTATTACCATTAAGAAAATCAATAAGCTGCCTTAAGCTTTCCACACCGTATACATTAATCCCATCAATCATGCTTCCTTCATTAGAATTACAGGCTGGTATTATGCATGAAGTAAAGCCCCTCTCAACAGCAGCCATAACAGAAGGCATTACCCCCTTTACTCCGTTAACCTTGCCATCAAGACTCAGCTCCCCTAAAACAACAGTATTCTTAAGATTAGAAGAATCAATTATTCCGTTAGCTGCAAGAATCCCCACTGCTATTGGCAGGTCAAATCCAGTTCCTGCCTTCCTTACGTCTGCCGGGGATATATTAACAACAATCCTTTCTGGACGAAGCTCTATCCCTGAATTCTTAATAGCAACCCTCACCCTGTCTTTTGACTCTCTTACCTGGGATGCCAGATATCCGCTCATCTCAAAATATGGCAGTCCATCCCCTGCATCTGTCTCCACATTGACTATAACAGCTTCAAGCCCTGCCATAGTCACACTGAAAACTTCACTGTACATTTTCCTCCTTCTTGTTATCTATAGTGTGCATTATCAATTATAAATATATACCAGTAAGATAAATATAACCGGCAATATCTACTGTCAACTAATAAATATGCCGGTTACATTATTATAATATCATATATACTTATAATATACAATATTAATTTTTATATATTTAATTATCAGGCATAAAACCCCATATATCATATGGAAGGTCATCATGGCTGTGTTCCTCCAATTCAGCTTTTGATATGTCATCACCATTTTCGCCAGCACTATCATGGCTGTTATCCGAATCAATTCCCATGATTTCATCCATCATTTCATCAATATTTACGTTACAGTAATATAACTCACTGTAATCAGTGAATGCCACATTAAATTCATTGTTACAGGTTATATATCCATTAGGAAAAACAAATGCAAAATACACTTCACTGGTTTCACCACCGCACAACAAATCTGCTGTAAACAGAAGAACTATCTTGTTATCGTCTGCTACATTCTCACCTGCTTTACGTTTAAGAAGCTTTCCCTCCATAAACGCAATGTTTTCCGCAGATTCATTATTTGCCTCATGAAGATATTTCTTGTCTTTCGTCGCTTTATACATCATTCTGAATGTTGTATCAGCAGTTTCGTCAACAATAGTTTTTTTACAGCCTGAAATCAGATTATTAATTACGCCCATATCTATCTGTTTAACATCTTTGACGTATGAGCTTAATTTATCAGCTTTGTAGGTGTGTGAAAAATTATCTGTAACATAACCCTTACGCCCCAACAAGACCTTATCGGTAACACAGGTAAGTGTCACCTCATCCCCAACTGTTATCCCTTCCGGTTTATCAGCTTTATAATCCAGGGCAGCCAGAAATTCTTCATTCCAGTTATTTTTCACAACAACATAGGCATCAGGGCTTATTCCTGCGAAAACCACTTCTATATTCTGAAACAAATCAATGTAAGTACCACTTTGTATTCCTTTCGCCCTTACATTAAATGTTCCATTACTCACAGACAAGCCTGCTTCCTTTGCTATAGCTTTGTCATATGATACTTTTACCTGAATCTTGTCACCATTGGATATTCCATCAGGATGTTCTTCCATATCATAGGTAACAGATGCAGCCATAGAATCAACAAACTGTTTATAAAGCGCTTCTTTATCTGTATTCTTATCAGCCCTTACAAGCATATCAACAAGCTCTTCTTTTTTTATCTCATATCCAGGAACAGCATATCCATTAGCACCGGTAAAGTTTACCACCACATAATCCTCAAGAGGAACATGCTTTTTCCCCATATTCCATGCTGTAACCACAAGAAACATAATAACTGCCACACCAGCCATGGCAATTATAAATCTCGCCTTTTCAATATCTGATTGAGATGCTTCTTTCCTGGTTATTTCTTTATTATCACCGTACCTTTTTGTAAGGCTCTTTTTATTATTAATAGCTTTCACCTCCCAAATATAATCTGTGATTTTCTATATATTTCTCGTTGCTTCATTAAGCCAGGCTAATTCCTCACCTGTAAAATAAGGAGAAAGTTTGTCCCTTACCATGCTGTGGTATGAATTCAGTGCATTCCTTTCCTCATCCTGCAATAAAGACACATTTACAGCATCAAGCTCTACTGGCACAAGTGTAAGAGTCGCAAATTTAAGCCATGTGCCATATTCGTTATCATAATCTTTTTCAACTATTATCTCATTCTCAATGCGGATTCCGTATTTTCCTTCAACATACACACCTGGTTCATTAGATGTCACCATTCCAGGCTCAAGTACGCACAAATCATTCTTCCCAGGTACATGTCTCCATCTGAAGCCATTAGGTGCCTCATGGACATTGAGAAGATAACCAATACCATGCCCCGTTCCACATCTATAGTCAATTCCTTTCTCCCAGAGTGATGCCCTGGCAAGAATATCAAGGTTGTATCCCGTACATCCGTAGAGAAAATGAGCCCCTGACAGTTTTAACATTCCCTTCAGTGTAAGAGTATAGTTATCTATTTCCTCCTGTGTCAGTTCTCCCATTGCAATTGTTCTTGTCACATCAGTTGTGCCTCTAAGATACTGCCCTCCAGAATCAACTAACAGCATTCCCCTGTTTTCAATAAGACTAGAGTCATCCCCTGCATGATAATGCATCATGGCAGCATTAGCTCCATAAGCACTTATCGTATCAAAACTAGGTTCCAGGAAATCCTGTATCTGCCCCCGCAGGGAATCAAGATACCTTGCAGCCTGTGCTTCTGTTACCTGTTCCCCATTTTTAACCATTTTCTTAATCCAGTATATAAATTTTGTGACCGCAGCGCCGTCTTCCACGTGGACATCCTTAAGATTTCTTATTTCTACAGAATTCTTTACAGCCTTCATATGAACTTCCGGATTCTGCCCTTCAATGATACATGCGCCAGCTTTTTCCAGTTCTTTATATATGCACAGATTAACTCTCTTCAAATCAATAAGGATTTTAAATCCCTTAAATGTTTCAATATCGCTATATATCTGTTCATATGGTTTTACATGAATGCTCTCTTCATCAAAACGTGACAGCACATTCTCTGGAAGCCTGTCTATGTCAGTATATATAATGGCTTCCTCCTTTGAAATATATCCATAAGCCATAATAACGGGATTGCATGGAATATCTCTTCCCCTTATATTAAAGAGCCAGCACACATCATCAAGAGATGCTGCTATGTGTCCATCTGCACCTTTCATATTCTGTCTTAAACATCTGATTTTATCACTGCTGCTTTGTCCATACTCTGCATCAAATGCCTTGCTTGACGGAAATGCAGGTCTGTCCTTCCAGATAACTTTAGTGGGATTAAACTGATAATTAATACTGCCATTTTTGCATGATGCCTTCCTTTCAAGTTCAAGGCCCAGTACCGCCTCTACCATCTTTCCATCCATTCCGATAACACCACCCTCTGGAAGTATATCAATGCAATACTCCTCCAGTTCAGGAACACCTGCACATCCCATCTGCATAAGCTTTATTCCAGTACCCTCAAGCTGATGTTTTGCCTGTACAAAATATCTTCCATCCGTAAACAGTACAGCTTCTTTCATTGATACAACAAGAGTTCCTGCCGAGCCATCGAAGCCTGACAGGAATTCTCTTTCATTAAAATAAGCCCCAGTATACTCTGACATGTGGTAGTCATTAGTACATACAATATATACATCAACACCAGCTTCCTTCATAAGTTTTCTGGTCTCATTAATTCTGTCAATAATAACGTGATTCATAGTCCCTTTTCCTCTAATACTTTTTTCAGCTTCTCCAGGGATTTCTTCTCAATCCTGCTGACATAGCTGCGGCTTATATTAAGATTGTCTGCAATCTGGCTCTGGGTAAGCTCTTTGTTGCCCCACAAGCCATATCTGTGTTTGATGATGTAGGCTTCCCTCTTGGTCAGCACGCAATCCATACATTCCCTTACAGCCGCTACCCTTTGATTAAAAACCATATCATCAACAATGTCAACAGGCTCACAGCTCACTGTTTCCATTATGCTGATTTCATTTCCCTCTTTGTCTTTGCCTATAGACTCATATATCGAAACCTCCCTGCTTACCTTTCTCTCAGCCCTAAGCATCATCAGGAGTTCATTATCAATACATTTTGCAGCATAGGTAGCAAGTCGTATACCTTTATCCGGGTTAAATGAGTTAATAGCTTTAATAAGCCCGATAGTGCCAACCGAAATCAAATCAGATATATCTCTATCAGGTACTGAATATTTCTTAGTCATGTGAGCAACAAGCCGCATATTTTTTTCAATAAGGATATTCCTTGCTTTGATATCCCCATTGTGATACGCCCTAAGCATCTGCTGTTCCTCATCCTGTGTTAATGGTTTAGCAAAACTTTTCAAAGAAAAGGCACCCCAGACACATATTTATATATATTATGTGCCAAAGTGCCTTTTATTGCTTTTCCAAGGGGTTAAATATTATTCCCTGCGCCTTAATATATCATATTCATCAAGCTTAATTCCCAAATCAACAAACAGCTTCTGCTTAGGATGTGGTGCACTTTCCATATCTTTTCCAGACTCGTCTGTAATTCTTTTAACAGTTACAGTGATATTATCTCCATCCGGCTTCATAACCTCAATTTCTTCTCCAACACTGAACTTGTTTCTCTGCTCAATTCCGTACAGACCAGAGGAATTAGTTTCTCCCACCACTCCCAGATAAGTATACTCCTTAACATATGTGTTAGTGTCATATATCTGTGTATTCTCATCTGGTTTACCGAAGAAGAAGCCTGTAGTGTACTGCCTGTATGTGCATTTGCTGATTTCAGACTTATAGAATGGAATCCTGCTTCTGTATAGTTCGGGGTCCTTTAAATATTCATCAATAGCCAGGCCATATGTTCTTGCCACTGTTGCAACATAGAGGGCTGTCTTCATTCTTCCTTCAATCTTAAAGCTGTCAATACCTGCATCAAGCATCTCAGGAATATGTTCAATCATGCACAAATCCTTTGAATTAAATATATATGTTCCTCTTTCATTCTCATATACAGGCATATATTGTCCTGGTCTTTGTTCCTCAACCACAGAATACTTCCATCTGCATGGATGGGTACATTCTCCTCTGTTGGCATCCCTCCCAGCCATAAAACTGCTGAGAAGACATCTTCCTGAGTATGATATACACATTGCGCCATGCATAAATGACTCAATCTCCATCTCATCAGGTATATTATCTCTTATCTGTCTTATTTCCTTTAAAGAAAGCTCTCTTGCAGATACAACTCTCTTTGCTCCCTGCTTCCACCAGAACTGATATGTCAAATAGTTAGTATTATTTGCCTGGGTACTTATATGAATATCCACCTCAGGCCATACTTCTTTTGCTATGGTAAACATTCCCGGATCAGATATTATCAATGCATCAGGTCCTATCTGCTTAAGTTCCTGAAAATACTCTCTGGCTCCATCAAGGTCATAATTATGGGCAAGAATATTAGCTGTGACATATACCTTGCATCCTCTCTCATGAGCAAACTCAATTCCCTCTTTCATATCCTCAAGAGAAAAATTCTTTGCCTTGGCTCTTAATCCAAATGCTTCTCCACCAATGTAAACTGCATCAGCGCCATACATTACCGCAACCTTTAAAACCTCAAGATTACTGGCAGGAATCAGCAATTCAAGCTTTCGTCCCTTATATATTCTGTTATTCATAAATCAGTTACCTTTCCTTCTTAACACTTAATGTAATTCCATCACCAATAGGAACTACAGAGGTTACCATGTTCTCATCATGAGTCAGCATATAAATATACTCTCTCATTCTTTCATGAATTGTCCTGTTACGCCTTGTAACACCATATTTAGACTGAACAATCTGCCCCTCCTGAAGCACATTATCAGATATAAGCAGTCCTCCCTCTGACAGAAGCCTGTATACATGAGGATAATAATTAATATACTGTCCCTTGGCCGCATCCATAAATATAAAATCAAAGCTGCCTTCAAGCTCCTTAAGAACCTCCAGAGCATCTCCTTCTATAAGTGTTATCTTATCTTCCTTTCCGGCTCTCTTAAAATTATTTCTTGCCACAGGAATTCTCTTATCATAATTCTCTATAGTAGTTATATGACAATTCTCCGGCATATTCTCACTCATAAGAATAGATGAGTAACCCACTGCCGTTCCAACCTCCAGTATACTGTGAGGCTTCGTAAGGGCTAACAGCACCTTCAGCAGGTTCCCCATCTCTTTCCTGATAATTGGCACATCATCTGCAAGAGCCTCTTGCTCAATTATGTCACATATTTCAGAGTTACCTTTATCCAGAGAATTAATATATGAAACAATCCTTGGTTCTACAATCATACTAATCCTCATTTCTACCAGACTTTCGTCCACTACTCCTGTTCTTTACTCATTATCTCAAACATCTCAGTGGGCTTCATGGATGTATCCAGCTGATATGTTCCTGCTTTAAAATCACCTTTGTAATCTGACAGTACTATCTGAAGATGAGCTATAGTCTCATCCTTTACCAGACCCTTGTCATACAGTATCTTTGCAATATCGCCTGACTTTTCAGAACCAGTCAGAGTAATCTCAACCTGCCTTGCATCAGCCTGACTTGTTACCGACTCCTCATTGAATATGTTATGTCCAAAGGAATAAGCTTTGTTGCCCATGACAAATATAAGATAAATACCAGCCAGAATAATTAAAGCATTAAGTGTAAATGAAACTATAAATCTAATTGTTTTATTATCCATATCTTCCTCTTTTCATGCAATACGCTGTCCTAGAATTCGTCATAAAGGAAATCAACGTTAAAATCAACAGCTCCAACTATATTCATGCAAATTCCCTGAATCATCCTGCATACACACATCTCAGCTCTCAGATACTGCTCCACAAAGGGCTGCTTCTTAACATCTTCATACCTTTTTGCAAGATCCTGTGTGGCAGACATAACATCGTCCACATCATCTGAATACTGGAAGAAGAAATTCTCCCTGCGGTAGTCATCAACTGCCCTCTTAATATCAGGGTATTTATCAATAATCTCAGAAAGCCGCAAAAACTCTTTATACTCATCGCTTTCAATTATAGTTTTTTTTAACTCTTCTGTTAATGTGTCTATCTGGCTCATAAAGTAATCTCCTAAGTTCTTCCTGCTACTTAATACTGTAACTAATCAAAAACTGTATCTACAAGGTTGCCTCCATGATAATTGGAAGAATAACCGGATTTCTCTTCATCTTTTTCCAGAGATAGTCCCCAAGATCATCCTTAATAGTATTCTTTATCTTACTCCAGTCTGTTATATTCTTATCCATACATTCAGATACAGATTCCCATACAACAGATTTAGCCTCATCAAGAAGTTCCTCTGCCTCTCTTACATACACAAATCCTCTTGTAACAATGTCAGGTCCGGCAATAAGCTGTCCTGAATACTTCTCCAGTGTAAGAACCACTATGATAATACCATTCTCAGCCAGATTCTGTCTGTCTCTCAATACGATATTACCAACGTCACCAACACCAAGACCATCAACCATGATTGCCCCTGTTGGAACCTTACCTGTAATATCTGCTTTCTCCTGGCTTAATTCAATAACATCTCCTGATTTGGCAATGATAACATCTTCCTTAGCATATCCAAGTGACATCACACATTCCTTCTGTGCCATAAGATGTCTGTACTCTCCATGGACAGGAATTGAATACTTAGGCTTAACCAGTGAATATATAAGCTTAATCTCCTCCTGACATGCATGACCAGAAACATGGGTATCCTGGAAAATAACCTTAGCACCTTTCATTCCCAGTTCATTAATAACCTTAGCTACAGATTTCTCATTACCAGGAATAGGTGTAGAAGAAAATACCACACAATCACCTGGCATAATAGAAACTTTTCTGTGAAGATTAGCTGCCATTCTTGAAAGAGCTGCCATGGATTCTCCTTGAGAACCTGTTGTAATAAGAACTATCTGGTCTGGGGTGTAATTCTTCATCTCTTCAGTATCAATCAGCGTTCCGTCAGGAATAGAAAGATACTCAAGTTCTTCAGCAACCTCAATTATATTAACCATGCTGCGTCCTTCAACGCAGACCTTTCTTCCATATTTGACAGCAGAATTAATTATCTGCTGGACACGGTCAACATTAGATGCAAATGTAGCAATGATAAGCCTGCTGTTCTTATTATCAGCAAAAATCTTATCAAATGTGGCCCCAACTGTACTCTCTGACATGGTAAATCCCTGTCTTAAAGCATTAGTACTGTCACACATCAACGCAAGAACGCCCTTCTTGCCCAGTTCACCAAGCCGCTGAAGGTCAATAGGTGCGCCGAATACAGGTGTATAATCCACTTTAAAATCACCTGTATGAATAATTGTTCCTGCCGGTGTAAACAAAGCCAGTGCCGCAGCATCAGCGATACTGTGGTTTGTCCTTATGAATTCAACCCTGATACAGCCAAGATTAATTGACTGTCCGTAGTTTACTACCTTTCTCTTAACTGATTTGGTAAGATTATGCTCCTTAAGCTTGGCATCAATAAGACCCATAGTAAGCTTGGTAGCATATATAGGTACATTAACATCCTTAATAACATATGGAATAGCACCAATATGGTCCTCATGACCATGAGTAATAACGAACCCCTTAACCTTGTCAATATTCTCCTTAAGATATGTGACGTCTGGAATTACAAGATCAATTCCAAGCATCTCTTCTTCAGGAAATGACAGGCCGCAGTCCACAACAACAATACTGTCATCGCATTCAATGGCAGTTATGTTCATTCCTATCTGTTCAAGGCCTCCAAGGGGAATAACCTTAACAGAACCTGTAATTTCTTTTTTCATTTAACACCTCATAAATATCATAATAAACAGCTTCCCCGCTGTTAAACTTCCTCGTCATCCACTAATTCCTGAAAAATCTTAAATACGCTGTCCAGTTCATTATCATCTTCAACAAACTCATAGGCAGCTTCAGCAGATTCCTGTGATGAAACATCTTTAAGTATGTAGCATTCAGCATCCAGGCTGTCCTGCTCTGATACAAGGAGATAATTCACGCCATTAACCCTTGTCTCCTCCAGTACATAAAATGAAACCTTCTCATTGTCATCAGTCAAAAATTCCAGCTGCTCCATATCACTACACCTTTCAAATATCATTCTGTATATTACCTGAATTGCTCTTATAATCCAGATATCCCTGCAAAATAAATACAGCTGCAATCTTATCAACTACAGCTTTCCTGTTCTCTCTTCTTACTCCGCACTCTTTCAGTACATTATCCGCCGAAACTGTGGTCAGCCGCTCATCCCACATTATCACAGGAAGACCTGTACGACGTTCAAGCTTGTCCGCAAAATCCCTGCAGGCTTCTGCTCTCTCACCTATAGTATTATTCATATTCTTAGGAAGTCCAACAACAATCTCTTCTACATTATATTCATCAATTAATGCTTCAATTCTTGCTAATGTCTGTCTGAGCTTATTTTCTTCCTTGCGGGTAATAGTCTCTACAGCCTGTGCTGTTATGCCAAGACTGTCACTTACAGCTACACCAACAGTTTTGGTACCATAATCTAATCCAATTATTCTCATAAATCACAATAATATTCAATACATTTACAGACCTTTACCATCAATAAAGTAACGAATAACCTCCTCAACAAGTTCGTCACGCTCAACTTTCATAATAAGACTTCTGGCATTATTATGACTTGTAATATATGTAGGATCACCTGACATAATATATCCAACCATCTGGTTAACAGGGTTATACCCCTTCTCCTTAAGTGCAAGATATACCTGCTCAAGTATTCCCTCCACAGAGATTGTCTTCTCTGGCTGTTTAAAAAACTGTGTATTATTATCCACCATAACTTCCTCACTTTCGTGTATTACATCACGTACTTACTCGTATACAACAATATAATATACCAAAAACATGTATAAAACAAGTAAAAAAACAGCTGGTTTTTAGCCAGCTGTTTGGAGAAAATGCCCATTTTATGTAAATTACAAATCAATTCAGAATCTCCTGATTGGTTTCCGCATATCCAAGGATGATATTCAGATTTCCATTTCTCATTCTAAGGTCGTCAATAAAAGCCTTTTCGTCAGTACCTGATTTCATGAAAACATTGTATGTAAGTTCAAACATCGTTCCCATATTAGTTGTTTTTACTTTTCTCAAATCAAATGAGCTTAAGTATTTATCAAACAAATCATTAAATGCGCTGGTGTAATTCAAAGTTTCCGGAATTGTAATCTTAAGCTGTCTTGCCCCATCCTTTTTCTCTCCAAAATGAACTGCAGAAAGAACCATCATTACAATAACCATAATTGCCACAAAAACACAGGCAAAAGTAATATATCCAAGTCCACATGCCAGGCCTGCCGCCATGGAGAAGAATACAACAGCTATATCTCTTGCATTACCAGGAGCACTTCTGAATCTTACCAGGGCAAAGGCGCCTGCCATGGAAAATGCCCTGGCAACATTACTGCCAATAAGGAGAATTACTGCTGCTACAATTGCAGGAAGGATAACAAGACCAATAATAAAATTTCTGCCGTATCCATCTTTTCTACAAATATACATGTATACCACACCAATGACTAATCCTAATATAACTGCCACACATATTCCTAACATTGATGAGCCTATGCTGATGGCATTATCTGTTGCTGAAGTTGTAAATATTGATTCAAACATAATTCCTCTTCCTTTCTTTCCCTTATTGTTCCGCTGGTATTTCCAGCTGACATATATTTTTTGTACTCTGTTCCATATTTTGAAAACGATGCCGGATAAATATTTAATCCTGATATAATTTTTGCAAACCACATTGGCACTGCCCCTGAAACCTTAATTTCCATAAGATAAGAATCTGCCGGCAGCAGCTGTTCACCAAAGCTTCCATCTTCCAGCCTTACATCTTTTCTTCTCGTTGTTATATTAGTATCAAAAGTCACCCTGAAGTCTCCGTCATCTTTCTCAAAATACGCAATTCTGTCATAGGATATATAAACCTTTGGAACTATTTTATAGTGATTTTTAAAGAAATCTATTTCCCTTAACACCTGTCTGTTTATCTCCGGATAATCATCCATAATACTGTCCATACTTATCTTTCCATCCATATATCCATAAGCATCCTCCAGTTTCATGGATGTTCTTCTTTTATTAACCACTCCATTATACTTTTTCTTAATTTCCACAAAAACACTTTCATTTAAGCCAGGTACTCCATAGCTTCGTACCCTGAGTTTTTCTTTATATACAGGCTTTTCAATAGACGCACTTATCAATCTGTCATCCCAGGTATCATAATATATATTGCATATTTTATAAGATTCGCCATTCTCATTGTATCTGTCTAACACCATATGATTTTTCATGGCAGCAATAATTGAATCATACTGCTGTCTGGTAATCAAATATTTTTTCTCATATCTGTTAAACACTTCAATTGCCATAATCTTACCTCCCTTCTTATTATTTCTAGATAATAATGGAAAAGTGTGACCAAATTATGTAAAAAATGCGTAAAAAAAGTGACCTTTTGAAAACTATCAAAAGGTCACCTGTGTATTTCCAGATATTAATTACAGTCCATAGTGAGAATCAGGACATTGTCTCTTCATTCTTAAGGTGTACATCCAGCTTATTATATGGGATTTCAATTCCATTCCTGTCAAATTCCTGTTTGAATTTCTCAAGAAAGATGAACCTTGTATCCCAGTATGTATCCTGGCTTACCCAGCATCTTGTCTCCAGTGTAACACAGGAATCATCAAGAGATTTAACTACAACATCAATCCCCTTGTCTTTCATGACTGATGGATATTCTGAAATAATATCACGGAGTATCTCTTTGGCTTTAGTAACGTCACTTCCATACGAAATTCCCACATTAATATCCAGCCTTCTTATACCCTCAGCGCCAACATTAACGATGTTAGAATTTGACAGAGCGCCATTAGGCATCATAACAACCTTGTTATCAATTGTCCTTAACTTAGTATAAAGTATGTCAACAGACACTACATTACCTTCACAGCTGTTGGAAATAATATAATCCCCTACCTTAAATGGCTTAAATATAAGAATAAGAATTCCTCCAGCCATATTAGAAAGACTACCCTGCAAAGACATACTTAAAGCCAGGGCTGCTGAACCAAATACTGCAATAAGAGATGCTGTCTGGAAACCTAAAATATCAAGAATTACCAGTATTACAACGGCGTATACTCCGAACTTTGCAAAGGAGCATATGAACTTAATAACTCCCACATCGAATCCGGCTCTCTCCATTCCCCTGTTAATTATCTTTAAAAGCCATTTTGTAAGATACTTTGACAACTTCCATATAATAATGGCAATAACTATATCAATAATCTTGCCCAGGGCTCCATTAATAAAATTGGTAAAAAGCTGGTTTAAATTCTCGGTAGTAAAAAACGCTCTTGCTTCCTCTGCTTTCGCAGCAACATCAGAAGTTGCTGGAACATCCAGGGCAAAGCTGGCAGGAACCGGCACTCCGCCCATCCTTAAAAAACTCATCACATCACCTTCCTATATCCCTTTTCCTCTTAATGCAGCCAGCTTCTTTTTTGCCTCTGCCTCAATCTGCTGACACTTCAGTTTGGCTGCCTCCGCCTGTTTAGTGGCATACTCGCTTGCTTTTGCTGCTTCTTTAGCCGCCTTTTGTGCTATATCTCTTGCTTCTGCAGCCGCTCTGGCAGTTTCCTTCGCCTCTGTTTCAATTATCTTGGCATCCAGTGCTTTTTTCTTTGCTTCCTCAAGAGCAATCTTTGCCTCTTTCATTATGGCATTTTCTTCAATTTCAATTTCTGTGAAGGGCTCAAATGTAAAGAAGCTCACGCTTAATCCTGGAAGGTCTGCTTTTATAGAATCATCAAAGCCATCTGATTCCTGATCAGTTGATTTGTATGTCTTTGCAGTTGTCATATCTGTATATTTTCCAGCCTGGGGCACTCCAAGAACATAACCCTTTCTATCAACAGGAGTAAAATTAGCGATGGCCATAATCATTGTACCATCTGCTGATTTTCTGTAGAACGAAAGAATTGTTTCCACTGCCGCCGAATCATTAATCCATCCGAAGCCCTCTGCTTTATTATCCAGCTGATACAGAGGTTCATTACCGGAATATATACCGTTAAGCCATGTCACATAATCCTCAACGCCCTCGCATTCCCTGAAATTAACCAGCTTCTTTCCAGGATATGCATACATATATGCCAGGGCATTCTTAACATGGCACATTTTCTTATCTTCTGGAACAGGTGCTGTATCCCTAAGAAGTCCTTTTTCCCATCCATAGCCATCCCTGGAGAACTCAAGTATGAAATCTTCACTGTACTGGTATAGCATACTATGGCTTAATTTATCATATTTCCCTTTCCTGAACAGTGGATCTGTGTAGTAAAAATCCATGAAATCCTTTTTCCATCCATCATTCCACTTATAGTCAAAACCAAGGCCTTCCCTCTTAATCTCTCCGGTAACCATGTCCCAGATGCTGCTTTCCTCTGCAATAAGAAGAACCTTCTTATCCTGCTTGTCAGCAATCTTTCTCAATCCTTTTATGAATTCCACTCCAGCCAGGTTTTCTTTACTGCCGTACATGTTAAAACTCCACTCCCCTGGATTCCTTCCGTAATCCAGATACAGCATTGAAGCCACTTCCTTAAGTCGCAGTCCATCAGCATGGAACTCCTTAATCCAGTAAACTGCTGTCGAATTAAGATATGATCTGACCTCTTTGCAGTCAAAATTATAGAGTGCACATTTTACATCAGGATGATTACTTAATGATGACGAGCCAGAATCCAGCAAATGGGTTCCGTCATAATATATAAAACTCCCCAGTCCTTCTTCCATATAAGCCATATTACAATCAACAATTACGCCAATTCCCTGATTGTGAAACTCGTTAATTATACCCTTAAGCCTGTCACTTCCCAGCTTTCTGTCAACGCAGAAATTACCTGCTGCAATACCATTTTCCTTATCAATTGTTGATGTAAGCCCTGATAACTCAATGTAATTGAATCCCATATTCTTCACAGAACGGACTATATCGTCACTGATTAATTCATCGATTCCAAGTTCACAGATAGCCAATGGTTTGTCCTTATCTGTATCAGGATTCCATTCCTCATCATTCCATATAAAATCACAAATCAGGTCATTATCTCCAATATAATAAGGGTCTGCTTTCCTTACAATCTGCCCATTGCTAAGCTTTATTTCATAACAATAATCAGAGGCATCCTCCAGACCAGGAATAAATAATTCAAATATACCACTCTCATCATTCCTGTTCATCTGGAAACTTCTTCCATCCCAGTCATTAAAAGTTCCTACAACGCTGACTCTTCTTGCATTAGGGGCATACACAGCAAAACGTACTCCACTGATGCCATTAACCTCAATCTGTCTTGCTCCCATAAACTTGTAGGAATCCTCAGAAGCTCCTGATAAAAACTTCCTGATATCTTCCTTCTTTAATGTTGTACCAAAGCAGTATGGGTCAATATACTCAGTACTTCTGCCTTTAACATCCTCAACCCTTACAGTATATTCTACCTTTTTCTTTCCAGGAATAAGCACAGCAAAATAACCAGCTTCATCCACCTTGTCACATGTGTATTTCCTGTTAACTCCAGATACGCTCACCTTTACATCCACAGCATCTGGTCTGAAAATCTGGATTAGAAAACCTTCTTTAACAAGATGTCCGCCAAGAAGTTCCCCCGGCTTATCACTTTCACAGTATGTAATACCCTCTATCTCAGGCCAGTTCATAAGATTATATACTTTACCATTCATAAGTCCACCCCCTGACTACTATCTTACATATTAATATCAGCCCATGTCTTAAAAAGTCCTGTCCATGCATTAACTTCCGGTTGATAATGTTTTCCGTCTATTGTATCTGTCTCTTTCGTTCCCAAACCAATACCATGGTTACCATTAGGAAATATATGCAGCTCAAATGGTACATTATTCTGTCTTAACGCAGCTGCAAAAAGGAGCGTATTCTCCACTGGAACAGAACCATCTGAAAATGTATGCCATAAAAATGTCTTTGGCGTACCTGCATTAACTCTCTTAACAAGATTCACACTGGCAAGCAGTTCGTCATGCCTGTCACCCAGCAGTCTTTCAAAAGAAGCTTTATGGGCATGTTCACCGCTGGTAAGAACAGAGTACCCCAACAGCATTGCATCAGGTTTCACTCTGTCAGAATCCAGTCCAGCATACGAAAGAAATGGCTTTAATTCTTCCTGGTCATACATAGTTCCAAGAGAGGCCGCCACATGTCCACCTGCTGAGAATCCTGCCACAATTATTTTATCAGGGTCTACATCCCACTCTCCTGCATGAGTTCTTACGTAATCCATTGTGTATGCAATCTCATACAACTGACATGGAAATTCATTAGGGCAAAGGCTGTATCTCAAAACCACCGCATTCATTCCCATATTCAGCATAGTTATTGCCATAGCCTCTCCCTCCCTTGGAGAGTGATGATGATATCCACCACCAGGACATATTATAACAAGAGGTCTTCTGAAAGGCAGCTGGTCCTTAGGAAAGATATCTTTGATATATGTAGTAATTGTTGCTTTGGAATCATCGTGATTAATTCCCAATTTTTCATAGTCAATATCAATATTAATAACTTCGTGTAACATTGTTTTCCTCCATTTTACATTAATCAAACTTAATAATGGCAAAGTCTTTAGACAGACTTTGCCATATAAATACTATATTCTGTGTATAAATAAGCCACTTCTTAACTTAGGTTCAAACCATGTTGATTTAGGTGGCATAAGCCTGTTATTATCTGAAACTGCAAACAATTCAGAAATAGAAGTTGGATACATAGAAAATGCAACAACACAATCAAGGCTGCATCTTCTCTCCAATTCCTTCAAGCCTCTGATTCCGCCAACAAAATCAATTCTTTTATCAGTCTTGGGATCAGTAATTCCAAGAACTGGTTCAAGAAGACTATTCTGAAGCACTGCCACATCCAGTCCGTCTACAGCATCATCTGATAGAATCTTTCCTTTTGCCTTAAGCAGATACCATGTATTGTCAAGGAACATTCCATATGTACCCTTCTTATCAGGACTAACAGGAACATCACTCATGCTAAGTTCAAAATTGTCTTCAACTTTACTAAGAAACGCTTCCTTGGAAAGCCCATTAAGATCCTTTACGACTCTGTTATATGGAAGTATCTTTAACTCTTCATCAGGGAAAAGGACTGCCAGAAAGAAGTTGAATTCCTCATCACCGGTAAACCCTGGATTCTCCTCTCTTCTCTTCAATCCTACTTTAACAGCAGAAGCAGCTCTGTGATGTCCATCTGCAATATAGATTGAATCAATAGATTCAAAAGCCTTGGCAACATCACTCACCATGCTCTCATCCGTCATCTTCCATACCTGATGCCTTATTCCATCAGGAGAGACAAAATCATACAGGCATGGAGACTCTTTAGTACTATTAACTGCACCTGTAATCACTTCATCAGCTCTATACGCAAGAAAAATAGGCCCAGTCTGTGCAGATAATGTATCAACATGTTTTATTCTGTCAACTTCCTTTTCAGCTCTGGTATTCTCATGCTTTTTAATTACGTTGTTGAGATAATCATCAATAGATGCACAGGCCACCAGACCTGTCTGAGTCCTGCCATCCATAGTCAGCGCGTATATGTAATAAGTCTTATCCTGGTCAGTAATAAATGTCTTATCAGCCACCCTGGCTTCAAATAAATCCTTTGCCTTATTATAGACCTGGGGTGAGTACATATCCACAGAATCATCAAACTGGGTCTCTGCCCTGTCAATTGCCAAAAACGATAAAGGTTCTCTGTTTACCTCAATTTTTGCCTCAGCCCTGTCATACACATCATATGGAAGAGCCGCAACTCTGCTTGCAAGATCAGCATCTGGTCTTACACATGAAAAAGGTTTTACTACTGCCATAATATTCCTCCGAAGTATATATTCTATGCATTTAACTGTGCAGTAAGATTCTTCAATTCAGTAGAAATTGCAACTACCTCACCAACAACCTGGCTGTTTTTCTCACTAATTGAATATGTGTCATTAGCGTGAGCAGAAACCTCCTCAGAAATTGCTGAGATTGTTGAAATACTGTCAATAATCTCGCTGTTGGCTGAAGAAAGATGCTCAATTATTTCTGATAAGTACCTTGAATTATCTTCAATATCAGCTGAATTTCTTTCAATATTCTTAAAGCTTTCCTCTGTCTTCGCTGCAGAATCATGCTGTCCGTCAATATCATTAACCATCTGTGTTGTTACATCAACAACCTTATTAATTGCCTCAGACACACTGCCAATCATATCAGTAATCTTAACAGTTGCGTCCTGTGTTTCATTAGCCATCTTGGAAATCTCTGAAGCAACAACCGCAAAACCCTTTCCAGCTTCACCGGCTCTTGCAGCCTCAATACTGGCATTAAGTGCAAGAAGGCTGGTCTGGGATGTAATATTAGTAATAATATCAACAACAGAATTCATATTAGCCATAATAGCTTTCAAATCACTAAGCTGTGCCGTAACAGTCTTTCCAGATTCAACAGAATGGTTAACCTGCTGCATGAGGGTATTAAGGTTCTCATTACCAGCAAAAACTGCATCTTTGGCACTACTAACATTACTTATAATCTGGTCTGCACCATTCTTAACATCATTAACTCTCTTCTGGATATTCTCAGTCATCTCAAGCTGTTTCTGTACTGCCTCTGCTGTATCTCCTGAACCTTCTGTAACATCCTGCATCGCCTCTCTTGTTGCATTAACAGCCTCATCAAGGTCACTGATTTTAGAACTGATAGTGTCTATTCTTGCACTGATCTGTTCTGAAATATTCATAGTCTTATTAAGAAGATTTTCTGTTTTACTGCCCTGTTCCTCAATCTGAAGGACCTTTTCTTTCTTGTTAATCTCAAGTGCTCTTGATGTGTATATTGAGTAACATGCAATAATAACCATAACAAGCACCTGAATTTCCAATCCGGCGAGAGAATCAACTGTATACAGACCTAACTTGAAAAACCACGCTGCCTGAATACAATTAACAATAACAACACCGACATTAACAGGAATAGAATATTTAAAATCATTATATACTGAAATTGCAATAATCATCGGAATTGCATATACGAAGGCAAACAAATTGTTAGTTGTAAACATAATAAATATGTAAAATACTGCAAATCCATATCCGGCACAATGCTTTACAGCTGTTGCATCTTTCTTCTTACTATAAAAAATCCATTCAAGAACTGGTGCGGAAATACCAATTAAAATTGTTAAAAGAACATAACTTATAGTTCTTGCACCTTTGATAAACTCCACAAAATATGCAATAGAAATAACAGCAATTTCAATAGTATGACATAAAGCAACTACTTTATTACATCTTGCAACCTCACGGTCATATGCTGCCACATTTTTTCCTTCTTCGTTGTTATTTTTTTCTTTCATGTTCTTCACTTAATTATCCCCCTCCGTATACAAGTTCAATAAAAGCTTACCATTTTACACATTTATGGAATAATTATACAATATGCTTTTGGGAAAGTAAAGAAAATAAAAATGGCTCTACAGGACAAAAAAGCCTGTAAAGCCATAAAAAACATTATAAAATTAATCTGTGTATCTGGCAGAAAATCTTTCAGAAAGGTATCAATTCTTACTTTATAACACGAACCTTGATAACACCCTCAATAGCTGAAAGTTTACCAACTACATCATCTGAAACTGGTGTCGCTGTATCAAGAAGAGAATATGCATAATCCCCTCTTGACTTGTTAGCCATCTCTTCAATATTAATTCCAGCATCGCCCATAACACTTGTTATCTTGCTTATTACAGCTGGCACATTCTTATGGCAGATAGCTACACGGCCTGCCGTATTGCATACACCCATGTCACATGCAGGATAGTTTACAGAATTAATAATATTACCATTCTCAATGTAATTTCTTAATTCCTTAACTGCCATTACTGCACAGTTATCCTCTGCTTCCTCTGTAGAAGCTCCAAGATGTGGAAGAACTATTACGCCATCCTGTCCTGCAACTGTAGAGTTAGGGAAATCCGTTACATACTTTGCAACCTTTCCAGACTTAATTGCATCAAGAATAGCCGGCTCATCAACAAGGATATCTCTGGCACAGTTAATTACAACTGTTCCCTTCTTCATCATGTCGAATGCAGCCTTGTTAATCATTCCCTTAGTGTTATCAAGGGCTGGAACATGGATTGTTATATAATCACATTCCTTATATATATCTTCTACATTAACAATATGCTTAACTTTTCTTGAAAGGTTCCATGCTGCATTAACAGAAAGATATGGATCATAACCGTATACTTCCATTCCAAGATTGATCGCTGCATTAGCAACAAGCTGGCCAATTGCACCAAGGCCAATTACACCAAGCTTCTTTCCTGATATTTCCTTACCAGCAAATGCTTTCTTAGCCTTCTCTGCTGACTTGGCAATATCAGCATCGTCCTTGTTAGCCTTAACCCACTCAATACCACCAACAATATCTCTTGAAGAGATAAGCATTGCAGCAATTACATGCTCCTTAACAGCATTAGCATTAGCACCTGGTGTATTAAATACAACTACACCTGCATCTGCACATTTGTCCAGAGGAATATTATTAACACCTGCACCTGCTCTTGCAATAGCAAGTAATCCTGCTGGAAGCTCCATATCATGCATCTTTGCACTTCTTACAAGAACAGCCTGTGAATCCTCAAAGCTGGCAGAAGTATTGTAATCACTTGAAAATAAATCAAGACCTACAGAAGATATATTATTAAGACAATTAACGTTAACCATTACTTTGTATTCTCCTTTTCGAAGTTTCTCATAAACTCAACAAGCTTCTCAACGCCTTCAATTGGCATAGCATTATAGATAGATGCTCTCATTCCGCCAACTGTTCTGTGTCCCTTAAGATTTACAAAGCCTGCCTTAGTTGCCTCTTCAACGAATTTAGCATCAAGTTCCTTATCACCTGTCACAAATGGAACATTCATAAGAGAACGGTCTTCTTTCCTTACTGTTCCCTTGAACATCTTGCTCTCATCAAGGAAATCATATAAAATCTTTGCCTTCTTCTCATTGTGTTCCTTCATTGCTGAAAGACCACCCATCTTCTTAATCCACTTAAATACCTTGCCACAGATATATATATTATAGCATGGAGGTGTATTGTATAATGAATCATTATCTGCCTGAGTCTTCCACTTAAGCATTGTTGGTGTGCCTGGAAGTACATCATCAGTAATAAGGTCCTCTCTGATAATAGCAATTACCACACCTGCTGGTCCGATATTCTTCTGTACACCACCATATACAACACCATACTTAGTAACATCCATTGGCTCTGAAAGGAAACATGATGAAACATCAGAAACAAGGATATGACCCTTAGTATTTGGAAGAGTCTTATATTTAGTTCCATAAATTGTGTTATTCTCACAGATATATACGTAATCTGCATCCTCTGGAATATCAAGATCTGAACAGTCAGGTATGTAAGAGTATGTCTCATCCTCAGATGAAGCTACTGCAACTGCCTCACCATAGATCTTAGCCTCCTGGAAAGCCTTCTTAGCCCACTGACCTGTAATAATGTAAGCTGCTTTCTTATTCTTCATAAGGTTCATAGGAACCTCTGCAAAGAACTGTGATGCGCCACCCTGAAGGAATAATACCTTGTAATTATCAGGGATGTTAAGAAGATCTCTTAAATCAGCCTCTGCCTCCTTAATGATATTGTCATACACTTTAGAACGATGGCTCATCTCCATTACAGACTGTCCACTGCCCTTGTAATCAAGCATCTCGTCTGCTGCTTCACGTAATACCTCTTCTGGTAAAACTGCTGGACCTGCGCTAAAATTATAAACTCTTGCCACTTTTCTTTCCTCCTATAATTATACGCTTTCGCGTTTTTTAACATCTACATGCTATAATACATCTAATTAAAAAAAGTTACAACATTATTAAGCACTATATTTAACCCATTTTACTTATTATTCTTAAGCTCAAGGTCTGCCCTGTCAAAAGCTTCTGAAATAGCAGCACCCGGCGCAACCATTGGGAACACCTTGTCATCCTTGCCTATTACGCATTCAATCACACAAGGTATATTTAATTCAATAGCTTCCTTTAAGGCATTATCAAATGATTCAGAATCAGTTACTCTGTAAGCCTTTGCTCCCATTCCTTCTGATACTTTAACAAAATCAGTAACATCCTCAAGAACAGTTGCTGAATATCTCTGACCATAGAACAAATCCTGCCACTGTCTTACCATACCAAGAACATGATTATTAAGAATAACCTCAATTACCGGAATATTATATCTTGTAGCTGTTGCCAGTTCATTCATGTTCATTCTGAAGCATCCGTCTCCGGCTATATTAATAACAACCTTATCCCTGCATCCAACTTTGGCGCCTATCGCTGCTCCAAGTCCATATCCCATTGTTCCAAGTCCTCCTGATGTCAGGAGCGTTCTTGGCTTCTTATAAGTATAATGCTGTGCAGCCCACATCTGATGCTGTCCTACATCTGTAGATATAATCGCTTCTCCCTTGGTAATGTCATATATATGTTCCATAACCAGCGGTCCATTAAGAATATCTTTTCTGTATGCCATTGGGAACTTAACCTTAAGTTCCTCAATCTCATTAACCCAATCAGAATGATCCATCTGCTCGAGCTTGGCGTTAACACGCTTTAATACTTCAAGGGCATCTCCAATCACAGTAGCATCTGCCTTAATATTCTTATTAATCTCAGCAGGGTCTACGTCAAACTGGAGAATCTTCGCATTGCTTGCAAACTTCTTGGCATTACCTGTTACTCTGTCTGAGAAACGGGCACCAATAACAATAAGAAGATCACATCGTGATACACCATAGTTAGATGCTTTTGTTCCATGCATACCCAGCATTCCTGAATATAATGGATCGGAACCGTCAAATGCGCCTTTACCCATAAGAGAATCCGTAACTGGAGCATTGATTTTATGTACAAATCTGCCAAGCTCCTCTGAAGCTCCCGAAGCAATTACTCCTCCACCTACAAAT
>CALZFR010000004.1 GCA_945648485.1 uncultured Eubacterium sp.
GACGAAGTATGTAGTTAAAGAGTCATGCCAGGAACTGGTTGACAGGATCGTAGAATATAAGAGACGAGTGTATTCAGGTGTATTGAATACCAAGGATAAATAAGGATTGGATGGTGCGTAGCAGTGGATATAGCTACAATTTTAGGTATTGTTCTTGGAGCGGTAATGGTAGTATTTGGTATTATTACTAGTGGTGGTGTATCTGCCATGGGTAATTTCATTGACCCACCTTCTATTGTTATTACAATTGGTGGTTCCTTGTCCAGTTTGTTATCCAGTTATACCATGCCAGAGGTAATTAACAATTTGAAGGGTCTGGGAGTTGCTTTCAAGGATCCTAAGATGGATCATGGTGCCGTAATCAGACAGATTATTGATTTGTCTAATGTGGCACGTAAGGAAGGTCTGCTGGCTCTTGAGGAAGTTGCAGGCAATCTTGATGATGAATTCATGAAGAAAGGTATTCTTCTTATTGTAGATGGTACAGAGCCTGAACTTGTAAGGGGAATCCTTGAGACTGAACTTGTGAATATGGATGACCGCCACAAATCCATGGCGGGATTTTATGATACGTGGGCTACGTTAGGACCTGCATGGGGAATGATTGGTACCCTGGTAGGTCTTGTTAACATGTTAAAGAAGCTGGACGATTTTAATACAATTGGTCCTAATATGGCAACAGCCCTTCTTACTACTTTGTATGGTTCACTTATTGCTAACTGGTTCTGTACACCTATTGCCAATAAGATGAAGAATATTAACTCCAAGGAATATCAGATGAAGGAGATTGTTATTGAGGGTCTTCTTTCAATTCAGGCTGGAGAGAATCCACGAGTAATAGAGGAAAAGTTAAAATCATTCCTTTCACCAGCAGTCAGGAAGACTGTTTCACCGGAAGAAGGTGAAGGCTGATGGCGAAAAGGAAATCTGAGGATGCACCTGCTGGTTCACCAGCGTGGATGGCAACATTTAGTGATTTGATGAATCTTCTTTTGTGTTTCTTCGTATTGCTGTTCTCCATGTCATCTATTGATACGGAAAAATGGCAGCAGCTTACAGCGGCTCTTGCTTCAACTTTCAGCGTACTTCCTTCAGGAGGTTCTGTTCTTTCTGATGAAGGTGTGCTTATAAGTAGTGGTGCCAGCCAGCTTACCGCTTTAAGTGATTACTATAATAATGTTGGATTGAACACTGAAGGGGAGGTATCTCCTGAAGAACAGGATGTTTATGAACAGATGAAGGAGCAGGGTCTGTCCCAGTCAGAACAGATGGCGGAGCAGATTGAAGCAGCATTAGAAGCTAAGAATGTAGCTGACCGTGTTGAGGTTACTGCCACAAGTGAGTATGTGGAACTTAATCTTAATGGAGCGATTTTGTTTGATTCCGGCAGGGCTGATTTCAAGGAAGGCGCAGAATCAATTGTAGACAGGGTTGCTGATTCCATAAAGCAGTATGATGCCAATACTATAACTATTGAAGGACATACAGATAATGTTCCTATTAATACAGCTCAGTTTCCTGATAACATGATGTTGTCGATTCACAGGGCGTATACAGTCTTTACATATCTGGTTGATAAGAAGGGATTTGATCCCACGTCCCTTACATCGTCAGGAAGAGGCGAGGCAGTTCCAGTAGCTTCCAACAGTACCCCGGAGGGGCGGGCGCAGAACAGAAGAGTTGAGATTAAGATATACAATTCTCTGTATAGTCAGAATTAGTTGATGTTGTTTATACATATAGTTAAAGCAGATAATGTCAAATCACTTAGAAATGGAGATTATTTATGAAAAAGAGTACGCTTAATGTAATAACGCTGGCACTTGTTTTGATTAATCTTGTTCTGACAGTGTTGCTTACATTTTCACTGGTATCAACCAATAAGAAGACTAATAATCTTATTACCAAGGTTTCTGAAATTATTGACCTGGATGTAGGGGGCGTTGTTAATTCTGACAGTTCCTCTTCAGGTAATGTGGGTGAAAGTGATATAGAGTACATAGATGTCATAAGTGGAGAGAGTGACAGTATCACTATTTCTTTCACAAGTGGAGGAAAGTCTCATTATGTAGTTATGAAGATTTCTCTTGGACTTAATACCAAGGCAAGGGATTATAAGACAAAGAGAACAAGCATTGACAATGGTATGAAGCTTATTGTAAGTACTATTACTAAAGAAGCTCAGAAGTATTCTTATGATGCTATTGAGAAGAATATGGTAAAGATAGAGAATGATTTGCTTTTAGCATTGCAGGATCAGTTTGAAACAGATTGCATCTACTCAGTTACAATTTATTCAGTAGTAACACAGTAGTTTTCATTAAATTATATTTAACAGATATTAACGACAGGAGGTGAAGGAAGATGGGCGAGGTCTTGTCCCAAAACGAGATCGATAACTTGCTGAAAGCATTAAGCTCTGGTGAACTTGATATTGATGAAGCGAAGAATTCCAGTGAGAAGCAGGTTAAGAATTACGATTTTGCCAGACCAGCAAAGTTCTCAAAGGAACATTTAAGAACACTGGAGATTATCTTTGAACATTTTTCAAGATTACTGGCAACCGATCTTCCGGCATATCTTAGAAAGTCAGTTAACGTTGACGTTGTAAACTCAGAAGTGGTTATTTATTCAGAGTTCTCCAATGCTCTTTCTAATCCGGTTCTTTTAGGTGTTATCGGAATGGAGCCGTTATCTGGCAATGTTATAATGGAGATGGCATCCAATCTTGGATTTGCCATTGTGGACAGGTTATTGGGAGGAAGTGGAGCTCCAATCAGCAAAGAGAGGGATTTCTCGGAGATAGAGCTTTCTATTCTGGAAAGGATTTTCTCTATATGCGTCAATCTTCTGCGTGAGCCTTGGGCTAATGTTGTCAAAGTAACTCCGCGATTGGAAAGAATTGAGACGAATTCCCAGTTTGCCCAGATTATTTCACCAAGTGAGACTATAGCAATTATTACACTGAATATTAAAATCGGTGATGTTGAGGGTCTTATGAATATATGTCTTCCTTTTGATACGTTGGAACCAGTTATTGATAAGCTGAATACAAAGTATTGGTTCTCAACCATGAAGGAAAAGGATGGCACATCATATGAGGATACTATTGAGAATTCAATCAGCAGAGCTGTTGTTCCGATAAAGGCAGTGCTTGGAAAGAGTACAATCAGCGTTGCGGATTTTGCTAATCTTCAGGTTGGAGATATTATCAGAATGGACAGACATGTTGATGAAGAATTGGATATCTATGTAGGAAATATTAAAAAATTCATGGCGCTGCCTGGTTATTCTAATGATCAGTATGCGGTAAGAGTTACAGAAGTAATCAGAGAGGAGAATGAGTAATAATGGATGGTATGTTATCACAGGACGAGATTAATGCACTGCTTTCAGGAATGAACAGTGGATCAGGTGATACATCGACAGCTGAGGCGGATAGTGCTTCATCTTCAGATGATGGATTTTCCCTTAGTGCCACTGAAAAAGATGCTGTTGGTGAGATATCAAACATAAGCATGGGAACGGCTGCAACTACACTGAGTTCTCTGCTTAACCAGAAGGTTAATATCACCACTCCTTCTGTATCGGTGTCTGATTGGGATGATATCTCAACCAGGTATGACAGGCCTTGTGTCATGATGCAGATTTCTTATAAGGAAGGAATTGATGGCAATAATGTCCTGATTCTAAAAGAGGATGATGTTAAAATCATTACTGACCTTATGATGGGAGGGTCTGGAAAAGCCAATGATGAACCATTAAGTGAGCTTCATCTTAGCGCCATTGGAGAGGCAATGAATCAGATGATGGGTTCAGCTGCTACATCAATGTCTTCTATGTTCAATAGAAAGATTGATATTAGTCCTCCAGTTGCCAATGTTATTGATGCGTACAGTGAGTCTGTGGATAACCTTCCTGCGTTTCTGAATGGCTCATTTGTAAAGGTGTCATTTAAGATGCAGATAGGAGATCTTATTGATAGTGAGATAATGCAGCTCTATCCTATAGAATTTGCAAAGGAACTTATTGAGCTGTTTATGCCTTCTGGTGGTTCGGCACAGCCAGCACCACAGCCGGCTCCAGCAGCACAGTCTGCACCGCAGCCGGCACCACAAACGGCATCACAGCCAGCACCACAACCGGCACCGGCTCAGGATATGGGAGCGGCACAGGGAATGCCTTATGGAGGAGCACAGGGGATGCCTTATGGATATCCACCACAGGGAATGCCTTATCCTTATCCACCACAGGGAATGCCTTATGGATATCCGCCACAGCAGGATGTCAATGTGTCACCTGCTGCGTTCCAGCCATTTTCTGGCAATTTAAGTGCGTTAACCCAGAAGGAAAACATTGATTTGATTATGGATGTTCCTCTGGAAGTAACTGTTGAGCTGGGAAGAACACAGAAGAGTATTAAGGATATTCTGGAATTTGCTCCAGGTACTATTGTTGAACTTAACAAAATTGCAGGTGAAGCTATTGATGTTCTTGTCAATGGTAAGTATGTTGCCAAGGGAGAAGTAGTTGTAATTGAGGAAAGTTTCGGTGTTCGAATTACAGAAATTATAAAGGATAAATAAAATCTTAAAAAATAGTAGGAAAATAATCTCATTTGTAGTATAATGTTCACAGATTATGAAGTGATTAATTTTAAGATAGGAGAATAAATATGGCAAAGAACATTTTGATTTGCGATGATGCAGCGTTTATGAGAATGATGATTAAGGATATTCTCACTAAGAACGGTTACAATATTGCAGGAGAGGCTGAGAATGGTGCAAAAGCCGTTGAGAAGTATGCCGAGCTGAAGCCGGATTTAGTTCTTATGGATATTACTATGCCTGAGATGGATGGAATTGAGGCACTTAAGAAGATTAAAGCTTCAGATCCTGGTGCATCTGTTATTATGTGTTCAGCAATGGGACAGCAGGCTATGGTTATTGAATCAATCCAGTCAGGTGCAAAGGATTTCATTGTTAAGCCTTTCCAGGCTGACCGTGTTATTGAGGCTGTACAGAAGGTAGTTGGATAATGCAGTTGGCTGTTTCTACCACTCGTTTTGAAGCATTTGTCCAGTTAATTACACTGGTTCTTATATTTGCTTTAGTTCTGGGTTTGACGTATTTTGTTACCAGATTTGTGGGGAATTATCAGAAGAATAAGCTTACAGGCACTAATATATCTGTTATTGAAACCATTAGGATATCTTCTTCCAAGTACATACAGTTGATTCAGATTGGAAGCAGGTATTTTGCCATTGCAGTATGCAAGGATACTGTTACTTTAATAGGAGAAATTGAACAGGATGATTTAGTTCTTACTGATAATACAACACAGGTGCAATCTGAAAGCTTTAAGACAATTTTAGACAAGTTTAAGAAAGACAAGCCGGAAGATTAGGCGGATATTGTATTATGATACGTTTTTTAAAGAAGAATAAGAAAAAGATTATGGCTGTATCCCTGACTGCAGGTGTTTTCTTCGTGTTATGCAGTGTGTTTACAGGAAGGGTAATGGCCGCTGAGGGGGATAATAATTTAATCAGTATTGGTATATCTGCAGGAGATGGCTCAGATTTATCCAGCGTTCTGCAGATGTTACTGGTTTTAACAGTTATTTCCCTGGCACCTTCTATTCTTATAATGCTTACTTCTTTTACAAGAATTGTTATTGTAATGCATTTTACAAGGGCTGCTATTGGTACGCAGACTGTTCCACCTAATCAGATTATTGTGGGCTTGTCTTTATTTTTGACTTTTTTTGTTATGGCACCAACCTTTAATGAGGTTTATGAAAGTGCAATAGTGCCATTGTCTAACAGTGAGATAACTGCCCAGGAAGCATATGATATAGGTGTTAAGCCTATTAGGAAGTTTATGCTCAAACAGGTTTCTACAAAAGATCTTGATACATTTCTTAAGATTGCTGATTTTGAAGAAGGTTCGGTTAAGTCAGAGGATGATATTCCATTAAGAGTGCTTATTCCAAGTTTTATTATAAGTGAACTTAGAATTGCATTCATTATTGGCTTTCTGATTTACCTTCCATTTATTGTTATAGATATGGTTGTGGCATCCACACTTATGTCCATGGGTATGATGATGCTGCCGCCTACAACTATTTCAACGCCGTTTAAGATTTTGTTATTTGTTATGGCGGATGGATGGAACCTGATTATAGGCAATCTTATGATGACATTTAATTAATTGCTAAGGAATGGTGATTGATATGATGACGGGTGACGTAATAACAGTTGCAAGAGAGACTATATGGGTAATTGCCAAAACCTCTCTGCCTATATTGTTAATATCTATGATAGTGGGTCTGGTTATCAGTTTGTTTCAGACACTTACTTCAATTCAGGAACAGACACTGACCTTTGTTCCGAAGCTTTTAGCTATTCTTCTGGGGCTTATGGTTCTTGGCACATGGATGCTTAATGAGATTGTTTCATATATGCAGTCACTGTGGGGAAGCTTTAGTTATTACATTCAATGACGGAATTAAAGTATGATTAATTATGAAGTTGCAATGCAGCAGTTTATGCTGTTTATACTAATTCTAATACGTATCGCTACATTCATTTCTGTGGCAGCTATTTTTAATACAGCTAATACACCTGCAAGATTTAAGGTGGGATTAGCTTTTTTTGTAACCCTTATTGTATATACATTACATCCAGATATGACAGTGGAGTACAATGGTGCAATTGAGCTGGGGATAATAGTATTAAAAGAAGTTGTGGTGGGGCTGTTTTTAGGAGCTGTTACTTCATTCTGTGTACAGATTATCATATATTCCGGTGCGATTATAGATATGGATACAGGATTGTCAATGGCTCAGATTTTTGACCCTACATCAAGAGTTCAGGTAGGTATTTTTGGTAATATATATTACTATTGCCTGTTACTCTTGCTTATTGTTACAGGACTTCACAGATACCTTCTTGAAGCTATAATAGAGACCTATAATGTTATTCCTATTGGACAGGTGACATTCTCTCCATCAATATATGATGCAGTTCTTGAATTTATGGGTGATTATTTCGTTATTGGATTTAGAATTGCACTTCCTGTATTTGCAGTTACTCTTCTTCTGAATGTTGTTCTGGCTATTCTTGCCAGGATTGCACCACAGATGAATATGTTTGTAGTGGGTATGCAGCTGAAAATTTTCGTTGGTATATTTGCAGTATTATTTACTATTATAATGCTGCCGGCAGTGAGTACATTTATTGAGGATAAGATACATACACTTCTGGCGGCTCTTGTAAGAGGTATGAGTCCATGATTACAGAAAACTATAAATTGTTGCTGCCTTATAATCTTCAGTTCTTTGCCAAAGATGGTCCGGGAGGAGAAAAGACTGAGCCTGCAACTAATAAAAAACTTGATGAGACAAGAAAGCAGGGACAAGTTGCTAAAAGTAAAGAACTGATAATGGCGGCAACCCTGATGGCATTATTTATTATTGTTAAAGTTTACGTGAGCAGTCTGGGACAGAAATTGATGGATGGCTTTAAGGAATTCTATTCCCAGTTCGAGGTTCATGCAGGCAGCAGCAGTATGGGGTACCCGGTAGGACTGGCAGCATCATCTTTGCAGAATGCATTTATGAATATAATAACCGCTGTTTTTCCAGTACTTATTGTCGCTGTCATAATTGCCGTGTTAGGAAATATGCTTCAGCAGAGATGGATGGTTACAGCTGAGCCTATGAAGCCTAAGTTCAGTAAACTCAGTCCTGTTAATGGGTTTAAGAGAATTTTTTCTGCAAGACAGCTGTTTGAACTGTTAAAATCCATAGCAATGATAATTGTTATCGGAATAATTGTATATACAGAGATAAAGGATAAAGTGAATCTTCTTCTTACTTTTTACAATATCACACTGTATCAGGCTATTGGTGCAATCGGAGAGATTGTTGTAAACCTGGGGATTAAAATTAGCGCAGTATTTCTTGTGATTGGATTTATAGACCTTTTCTATCAGAGGCATAAGTTTAAACAGGATACAATGATGACAAAACAGGAAATTAAGGATGAGTTCAAGAATGCAGAAGGTGATCCACAGGTAAAGGGACAGATTCGAAGGAGAATGCAGGAGATTTCAAGAAGAAGAATGATGCAGCAGCTGCCTGAGGCAGATGTTGTCATTACCAACCCTACACATTTTGCTGTTGCATTAAAATATGAACCTAACAGCGGTATGGCCCCTGTTGTTATTGCAAAGGGTGCTGATTATCTTGCATATAAGATTAAGGAAGTGGCTAAGGAAAATAATATTGAGATTGTTGAGAATAAGCCCCTTGCCAGAATCATTTACCATAATGTGGATATAGGAATGGAGATTCCGCCGGAACTTTATCAGGCAGTGGCTGAGATCCTGGCTGCTGTATTAAAACCTTCTTACCAGAATTAATCCTGTTGAATAAAATGTCGATTTTTGTTAGAATTAAATGATGTATAATACAAGGGATAGTATACTTTTGAGCCTCAATAAATGGGACTGAGGTTCGATTCCAGGAAAGGAGATTGGAATAATGAGAATCAAGAAGAATGATTTGTTTATTGGCATTTATATTATGTGCGCAATTTTATTCTTCATTATTTCAATCCCATCAGGACTGCTTGATGTATTACTTGCATTTAATATTGCGGTTGCATTTATTATTCTTTTTAATGCACTGTATGCCAAGGAAGTTCTTGACATGGCTTCATTTCCGACAATTTTGCTTTTTACCACATTGTTCAGGATTTCGCTTAATGTATCTTCAACTAAGCTGATTCTTACTAATGGTGATGCAGGTAAGGTCGTCGAAACTTTCGGTGAGTTTGTTGGCGGTGGTAATCTTGTAATTGGTATTATTATTTTTATTATACTTATTATAGTTCAGTTTGTTGTTATCAATAAAGGTTCTGAACGTGTCGCTGAAGTAACTGCCAGATTTACACTTGATGCCATGGCAGGAAAGCAGATGGCTATTGATTCGGATTTGAATACAGGGGCAATTACAGACAAGGAGGCTGCTGAGAGAAGAAAAAAGCTCCAGCAGGAGAACAGCTTCTTTGGTTCAATGGATGGTGCTACTAAGTACGTAAAGGGAGATGCTACTGCCGGACTTATTATTACAGGAATTAATCTGGTAGGCGGCATTATTATGGGGATGATGTATGGTGGACTGTCCATTAATGAGGCACTGCAGAAATATACTATACTTACTATTGGAGATGGATTGTGCAGCCAGATTCCTTCACTTCTTATATCTCTTTCTACAGGTATTCTTGTAACAAAGTCATCAAGTGAAGGGGAACTGGGAGATGAGATGGTTGGACAGCTGTTCTCAATTGACAGGGTTCTTCTCATGGTAGGTGTTGCATTAGCAGCACTGGGAATTCTAACTCCTCTTCCAATATACATATTTGTTCCTTTTGGTCTGGTACTTGTTATATTAAGCCAGAAGGTCAAGGCAAAAGCAGGTGAAGCCAAGATAGAGGAAGAGGTGGAAAAAGAGGAGACAGAAGCTCAGGAGATAAGAAAACCAGAGAATGTAGTCAGTCTGCTCAATGTTGATCCTATTGAACTTGAATTTGGTTATGGTATTATACCATTAGCAGATGTTAACCAGGGAGGAGACCTTCTTGACAGAGTTGTCATGATCAGAAGACAGATTGCCCTGGAACTTGGTGCAGTTGTACCAATTATCAGATTAAGGGATAATATTCAGCTTAATCCAAACCAGTATATTATTAAGATTAAGGGAATCCAGGTAAGCGAGGGAGAGATACTTTTTGATCATTATATGGCGATGAATCCTGGATATGTTGAGGAGGAGATAACAGGTATTCCTACATTTGAGCCATCTTTCCATCTGCCTGCAATCTGGATTACAGAAGGGCAGAGAGAGAGAGCAGAGTCTCTTGGTTATACTGTAGTTGACCCGCCTTCAATTATTGCTACTCATCTTACGGAGGTAATCAGGCAGCATATTGCTGAACTACTTACCAGACAGGATGTTCAAAATCTTATTAACAATATTAAAGACAATAATTCAGCTCTTGTTGATGAACTTGTTCCTAAACTTCTTAGTATTGGTGAGATTCAGAAGGTATTGCAAAACCTGCTTTCAGAGGGGATTTCAATCAGGGATCTTGTTACAATATTTGAAACACTGGCAGACCATGCATCGGTTACAAGAGATACGGATATTCTTACAGAATATGTAAGGCAGAGCTTGAAGAGAGCTATCTCCGGCAAGTATTTCTCACCTAATGAGGTTACTAATGTAATTACACTTGATCCGGCGGTGGAACAGGAGATAATGGGAGCTGTGAAGAATACAGAGCAGGGTTCATACCTTGCACTGGACCCGGAAAGGGTTAAGAAGATAATTGGAAGTCTTACAGAACAGTTAAAGAAACTGGAAGATATGGGGCGTAATCCTATTGTTATTACATCTCCAATTGTGAGGCTGTATTTCAAAAAACTGGCGTCAGATTATTTTAAGGACATTATCGTAATTTCATATAATGAAGTTGAATCGAATGTTGAATTACAATCAGTAGGGATGGTGACAGCATAAATGATCGTTAAGAAATATCAGGGAACAACAGAGGAAGAGGCTGTAAAGAAGGCACAGGAAGATCTGGGTAACAGTGCAGTCGTACTGAATGTTAAAGAATTAAAACAGAGGGGGATATTCCGCCTTTTTAAGAAGGATGTTGTGGAAATAACAGCAGCGCTTGAGGAGGATGAGTTTAAGAATGGAATTAATAAAAGAAAACCATCATTTACTAATCCAGCAGTGGGCACTTTGGCTGCCGCTTCTGAGATGGGAATACAGACTGCTCCTGTTAAAACCTTAAGCTCTAATACTTCATCAGGAGTTAATCTGGTAGCAGATGAAAAAATTGCTGTGAAGTCTGATTCTGGTTCTGGTTCAGCCATGCTGGAGCAGAAACTGGATGTGCTTCATAATCTTTTGCAGAGCCAGATTAACCAGAATGTTGAAAAGAATACAATGGCACGTAATTCTAATAAATCAGGTACAGAAGGTGAATCGTCCGGAGATAATAATGGGAAAAGTGCAGTGGCCGAGCGGGAGAATACCAATATGAAGTTCATCAAGCTTATATACAAGAAGCTTGTGGACAATGAGGTGGATGAGAAATATGCTGATATGATTATGGGGGATATTGAAGGTTCGCTGAAAAAGGAATCTAATATTGACAGTATTCTGGCAGCGGCATATCAGAAAATTATTCTTAAACTGGGCGAGGCAGATGATATCAATATAGCTGAGAAACCTAAGGTTATATTCTTTGTAGGTCCTACAGGTGTGGGCAAGACTACAACAATTGCAAAGATAGCCTCAAGATTTAAACTGGAGCAACAGGCAAGAGTTGCATTTATTACATCAGATACATACAGGATTGCGGCTGTCGAGCAGCTTAATACCTATGCATCAATTATTGACAGCCCTGTAAGTGTAATATATTCTGCTGACGAGCTTGAGGAGGCTGTAAAGGAGTATAAGGATTATGACCTTATTATGGTAGATACAGCAGGAAGATCACATAAATCCAGTGAACAGATGGATGAATTGGGAGATATGCTTGCAAGAACAAGAGCATTAAGTGAAGATTTTGATGTGAAGGTATATCTTGTTTTAAGCATTACAACTAAATATAAGGATCTTGTGAATATTACTGAAAGATACAAAGACATCGATGACTGGTCAATAATATTTACCAAGCTGGACGAGACATTATCTCTTGGAAATATTCTTAATATACGTATGCTTACAGGGGCGTCTCTTTCCTACACAACATCAGGGCAGAATGTTCCTAACGATATTGAACTTATCAACGAACAGTCAATTGCAAAACAACTGTTGGGAGGTAACTCATAATGGATCAGGCACAGAATCTTAGAAACATAATTAAAATGCAGAATCAGAAAATGGTTCAGAATGCCCGGGTTATCTCTGTGACAAGTGGAAAGGGTGGTGTTGGTAAGTCTAATACATCTGTTAATATTGCACTTCAGTTCCAGCGTCAGGGAAAAAGAGTAATTATATTTGATGCAGACTTTGGCTTGGCCAATATTGAGGTTATGTTTGGCATTATACCTAAGTATAACCTTGGCGATTTGATGTTTAAAGGAAAGGAATTAAAAGAAATAATCACTCCAGGACCTGAAGGGGTCGGCTTTATTTCAGGAGGTTCTGGAATAGCAAAGCTGGTTAATCTGGATAAGGAACAGATTAAACGTCTAGTGGGAAAACTTTCAGAGCTTGATGAGTTGGCGGATGTAATTATTATTGATACAGGGGCTGGAATATCATCGTCAGTTATGGAATTCCTTGTGGCAAGCCCTGAAACGATTCTGGTTACTACGCCAGAACCTGCTTCAATTACTGATTCCTACGCATTACTTAAGGCTTTAAGCATGAATGAGGATTATAGTCCGGAAAAGTGCAAGGTCAAATTAATAGCAAACAGGGTAGGAAAGAAGGAAGAAGGGCAGAATCTCTATGAGAAGCTCAGCGCAGTTTCATCCAGATTTCTTAATATAGAACTTGAGTATCTGGGCGCAATTCCTTTTGACAATAATATTACCAAGGCGGTAATGACACAAGAACCTGTTTCATTGAAGTATCCTGGTTCTGTTTCATCAAAATGTTATGAAGATATAGTAAATATTCTTGAAAATAAAGAGATTTCATCCCATAATAATATTGGAGTAAGAAACTTTTTCAAATCAGTATTTTTAAAAAAGTGAGTGGATAATAAAGTATGGCTGATAAACTGATTGGTGTGGGTAACAAAATAGAGATAAATATTATTAAGGACAGAAATGTCAGGAAGGATGAGGAAAAGGTTACGTATGTCAGCCAGGTTCTTGATTGGGATGGGGAACAGATTGTTGCAGCTCTTCCTATACATGAAGGACACCTGGTTACACTGGAAGTGAATAGTAATCTGGAATGTTATTTCTATACAGGTTCAGGAATATACAAGGCAAATGCCCATATTACATCAAGATACAAACAGGGAAACCTTTATGTGATGAACCTGGAACTGAAGGATGAACCTAAAAAGTTTCAAAGAAGACAGTTTTACAGGCTTCCATGTAATATAATAACTACATTGAGAACATTGAGTGTGTCAGAGGTTCTTGATTATTCAATGAAACATGAAGTTAAAGATAATCCAGAGGCACAAGTTGTACAGGGGGTTATAGTTGATATAAGCGGTGGCGGCACAAGAGTATTCTCGAAATCCCAATATAAAAGTGGGGATTATGTTTATATGAATTTTCCTCTTGAGATGAATATTGGTATTAAGAACGTGTCTGTCCTTGCCAAAGTTATCTCATCATCAGAACTGGCAGGAAGGCAGGATTTTTGTGATAACAGGCTTCAGTTCAAGGAAATACCGGCATCTCTTAGGGATTCTATTGTAAAATATATATTTGAACAGCAAAGAAAGAAACAAAACAGCAGGAAAGAGGGTTAGAATGGGAAAGAAAATACTTGTAATTGATGATTCTGCACTCATGAGAAGGGTAATCTCTGATATAATCAATTCAGATGATGAGTATGAGGTAGCAGCTATTGCTAAAGATGGGCTTGAGGGATTCGATTTGATTGTTTCTAATCCTGATTTGTACAGTGCAGTTATTCTTGACATTAACATGCCGAAGATGAATGGTCTTGAACTTCTTGAAAAGCTTCAGAGTAACAGGATTCAGCAGACAGTTATTATTGTCAGCACGGTGGCAAAGGAAGGAGCAAGAGAGACAATCAGGGCTCTTGAACTTGGAGCTTTTGATTTTGTTACCAAACCTGAGAATTATCTGGAAACCAAGGGGGAAGTGTTCAAGAACAGAATACGGGAGATGCTTGATGTAGCAACATCGGCAAAAGAACCTATGGCAGCATCATTAGGCTCAGGTTCATTCCGTACATCTGACAGGACTTTAAGAAGAACATCTTCATCAGTATCACCAGGTACACCAGTATCATCCAGACCATCTGCAATGTCAGGAGAGGCATCTGTTAACAGAGTATCTCTTGATTTCAGAATTAAATCACAGAAGATGGATGAACCGGCAGTCAAGGTTGAATCAGGAAAGTTCCGTGGAGTTAAATCCGGAAAGAATAAGCTTGTAGCACTTGCGTGTTCAACAGGAGGACCTAAAACATTACAGAAAGTCATTCCGCTGCTTCCAGCTAATCTGGATGCTCCTATGGTTGTAGTGCAGCATATGCCGGCAGGATTTACAGCATCCCTTGCACAGAGACTCAATGAACTTAGTGAGATTAATGTTAAGGAAGCTAAGGATGGGGAAGTTCTTGCTAAGGGAACAGTGTATGTTGCTCCAGGAGGAAAGCATTTAAGAGTTGCTAAAGTACCAGGCGGCTATGGAATTGCTTTAAGTGATGAACCGGCGGTTGAAGGATTAAAGCCTTGTGCGAATCTAATGTATCAGTCTTTGGAAAGGTGTGATTTTGACGAAATCACATGCGTTGTCCTCACAGGTATGGGGGCGGATGGAACCAAAGGAATATCGGGTCTGGCAGCCCGTCATAAGAAAATACATGTCATTGCACAGGATGAAGAAACATGTGTTGTCTATGGAATGCCAAAAGCTATTGCCCAGACTGGGCTGGTTGATGAGATAGTACCGGTTAACCAGGTGGCAGAAATAATTACAAAGAACGTGGGGGTATCTTAAAATGGATGTAAGCCAGTATCTAGAGATTTTTATTGATGAATCTAATGAACATTTACAGAATCTTAGCGATCAGTTAATGATTCTTGAGAAGGAGCCGGAGAACAGCGATACAATTAATGAGATTTTCCGTGCAGCTCATTCTTTAAAGGGAATGGCTGGAACAATGGGTTATAAGAGAATGCAGAATCTTACTCATGATATGGAGAATGTATTTTCAGAAGTTCGTAATGGCAATATTAAAGTTAATGCCAGTATGGTAGATTGCCTGTTCCAGTGTCTGGATGCCCTTGAAGAGTATGTTACTAATATACAGCAGAACCAGGACGAGGGAACTAACGACAATGAGCCGATTATTAAGGCTCTTAACAACTTTATTAATGGAAGTAAGGGTGAAACATCAGCTCCGAATGCCGATAGCACACAGCAGGCTTCTGCACAGGAAGAAGCTCCTGAATCAACAGAACAGTATAATGGGTTAACTCTTGCTGATTTTGAAAAGAATGCAGTTAATGAGGCTTTGAAGAAGGGGCTCCATGCTTATAAGATAAGAGTTTTAGTGGATGAGAATTGTATACTTAAGGCTGCAAGAGCATTTCTTGTATTCAAGAACCTTGAGGGACACTGTGATATCATTAAGTCACAACCATCTGTTCAGGATATTGAGGATGAGAGATTTGATTTTGACTTTAGTCTTGTAGTTGTTTCTTCTGAAAGCTTTGCTGATATTGTTAAGATTATTAAGAATGTTTCTGAGATTAAGGATGCAATTGGAGAGGAGATTACAACTCCATTTGAAGAAGAAACACATGAGGAAGTTCATACAGAGAATGATGTTCAGGAAAAGCAGCAGCCAGAGCAGCAACCTGATGTGAAGGAGAGCAAGCCGGCTCAGCCTGCACAGAGTGGAAAACAGCCTGCCGCAGCAGCTAATAAGACTAAGCCGGTTGGACATACAGTCAGAGTTGATATTGAGAAACTTGATATTCTTATGAATCTTGTCAGCGAGCTTATTATTGCAAAGAATGGACTTGTTTCGGCAAGTGCAGTTGAGGAAGACGGAGAGGTAACTGTTAACCAGAACTTCAATGAGCAGATTGAGTATCTTGAGAGAGTTACAACGAACCTTCATGAGTCTGTAATGAAGGTAAGAATGATGCCAATTGAGAGCGTTGTAAGTAAGTTCCCAAGAATGATAAGAGATCTTACGAAGAAGCTTGGAAAGCCAATGGAACTGTATATGTCAGGTGAGGAAACAGAATTGGACAGAACAGTTATTGATGAGATTGGTGATCCATTAATGCATCTTCTTAGAAATTCTGCAGACCACGGTATTGAAAGTGCTGAGATAAGACGTGAAAGAGGAAAGAATGAAGTTGGTTCTATTTTCCTTGATGCATACCAGGATGGTAATAACGTTGTTATTGAGGTAAGAGATGATGGTAATGGTATAGATGTAGAAAAGGTCAGAACCAAGGCTATTGAGAAGGGAACTATAACAGAAGAACAGGCTGCTGTTATGTCAGATGATGAGATTATTAATCTTCTTTTCAGACCAAGCTTTTCTACTGCTGAAAAGGTTACAGATGTTTCTGGACGTGGCGTGGGTCTTGATGTTGTTAAATCTAAGATTGAGGCTCTTGGAGGCGATGTTGAGGTTAAATCTGTATATGGAGAAGGAAGTACATTTATTATCAGGCTTCCACTCACTCTTGCCATTATCCAGGCATTAATGGTTAAACTTGGTGATGAGAAGTTTGCTATTTCACTTGGCTCTATCCAGACAATTGAGGATATTCCAGTAAGTGAGATAAAGTATGTTCACGCTAAAGAGGTTATCCATATAAGAGGAAGCGTAATTCCACTTATCAGATTAAGAGATCTCTTAGATGTTCCGGGAGAGCAGGATAATCAGGAAAATATTACTGTTGTCATTGTAAGCAAGGGAGACAAGTATGCAGGTTTAGTAGTAGATAGCCTTATTGGTCAGATGGAAATCGTTATTAAGTCATTAGGCAAGTATATTAATATCAATAAGATGATAAGCGGTGCCACAATATTAGGTGATGGTTCTGTTGCATTAATTATTGATGCCAACACACTTGTTTAGCTAATAAAGGATTGAAAGGATTAGGTGACTATCTATGGAAGAAGTTAAAGCAATTAGTAATAATGATAATAGCTCAGAGGCAGTACAGTACATAGTTGTTAGGATTGGCAATGAGCAGTATGGAATCGATATCCAGTATATTGACAATATAGTTCGCAATCAGAAAATTACAAGAGTGCCTAAGGCACAGCCTTATTTTAAGGGCGTAATTAATCTTCGTGGTGAAATTATTCCGGTTATGAGCATCAGGTTAAGACTTGGTCTTGAAGATGATGAGTTCACAGACAAGACAAGAATAATTATCATTAAGATTGATTCTTCAACTATTGGTGTTGTTGTTGATCAGGTAAAAGAGGTTGTTACTCTTGTACAGGATAATATTGAGAAGGTAACAAGAACAGCTAGTGATGATGCTTTTTCTAATTATATAAGTGGAATTGGAAAGAGTAACGATGAATTAATTTCTCTTCTTGATATTGTTTCTCTTGTAGAAGAGTCTTAATAATTTACAGTAGGAGGTTTTGTATGCCTAAGATAGATCTTGATCAACTTAATGATATGCAGTTTGATGTCTTAAGGGAGATTGGAAATATTGGTGCGGGCAATGCAACAACTGCGTTATCAACTATGCTGAACATTAAAGTTGATATGTCTGTGCCTAATGTTGCTTTGTTGCCTTTTAATGAGATTGCATCTGTTGTAGGGTCTGAAGAGGATACGGTTGTTGGCATTCTTATTCAGCTGGATGGTGAAGTTAATGGTATGATGATGTTTATTTTCGACATGAAATCAGCACATCATCTTGTTAACAGTCTGATGTTCAGAGATATCCATGAGAATGAAGATAATAATATAGACAGTTTTTCAGAGATGGATATGTCAGCTCTTAATGAGATTGGTAACATTGTGTCAGGTTCATATCTTAATGCACTGGCGGGATTAACCGGATTAAAGATGGTATGTTCTGTGCCAAGCCTTACAGTGGACATGGTTGGAGCATTGTTAAGTGTGCCGGCTGCAGAATTTGGTAAGTATGGTGATAAGATGTTAATGATTCAGTCTCAGTTCGGAGAAGAAGAATTTGTAACAGGGTATTTTCTTCTTATACCTGAGCTGGAATCTTATGATAAAATTCTTAATTCACTTGGAATGTAATTGTTATTTAAAGGTGGTTTGTAACTTAAGATGGGGAACATGATTAAAGTCGGAATGGCTGATTTAAAGGTGTGTAAATATCCTGATTCGCTGACAACTCTTGGCTTGGGATCCTGTGTGGGAGTAGCGTTATATGATCCACTAACTAAAGTTAGTGGACTGTTACACTGTATGCTTCCAGACAGCACTGCAATCAGAAATAACTCTAATCCTGCTAAGTTCGCTGATACAGGAATAGACGAATTGATTAAAGAGATGGTAGAGCAGGGGGCTAACAGAAGCAGACTTGTTGCCAAAATTGCCGGTGGTGCCCAGATGTTTGCAATGAAGACAACCAATGATACTTTGCGTGTTGGTGAGAGGAATGCAGCAGCCGCAAAAGAGAAACTTAAAGAATATAATATAAGACTGCTGGCAGAGGACTGCGGTCTTAATTATGGTAGAACAGTAGAGTTTTACTCTGAAACTGGAGATTATATTATTAAGGCAGTTGGTAAACCGCCTAAAACAATCTAGTTTATTTTAGGAAAGTTGCGTAGATATGAAGAAATTTCGTAATGTCCCAGCGTTGATTACGCTTTTAGCTGGCTTTGTTACAAGCGTGCTGATGATAATTAACAGGATTCCAATTGTTACATTTCTTTGGACTCTGGCTCTTGTTATGGTGGGGTTCTTCTTTGTGGGGCTGCTTGTAAGATTCATCCTTAATAAGTTTTTTCAGGAAAAGGATGATGAAAACAAATATAATAATGATAATCCAGAGGAAGGCGAAGAAAACGCCGATAATATGGATGGAGCAGAAGAAACTTCCGGGGAAGAAACTTCAGACAGCGAGGGCGTGCAATAACTAACAGATGGGGGCTAACATATGGATGAGTCAAGCAGAGACAGATTGTGGCAGAATTATTCAAAAACTCACAGTCCAGAATACAGAGATCAGCTGATATTAGAGTATGCACAACTGGTTAAGCTGGTAGCAGGAAGATTGAGCATGTATCTTGGATACAATGTAGAATATGATGATCTTGTTGGATATGGAATTTTTGGACTGATTGATGCTATTGATAAATTTGACTATGGTAAGAATGTTAAATTTGAAACTTATGCAAGTCTGAGAATCCGTGGTGCAATTCTTGACCAGATAAGGAAGATGGACTGGATTCCAAGGTCTCTTCGCCAGAAGCAGAAAAAGATTGATGCTGCAATGTCTAAGATTGAGGCGGAGACAGGAAAGGCTGCTACAGATGAAGAGATAGCTGCAGAGCTTGGGATTTCTCTGGATGAATTAAATAACTGGCAGGGTCAGGCAAAGATGACTAATCTTGTTTCTCTTGATGAATTTACTGAAGAGGGCACAGAAACAGCAAAGATGGAAGCTGTAGGCAATGCCAGGTTTGAACATCCTGAAGAAGCCGTTGAAAAAGAAGAACTGAAGAAAATGATTGTTGAGGCCCTTGATACTCTGACTGAGAAAGAAAGGGAAGTTGTGGTGCTGTATTATTATGAGGAGATGACACTTAAGGAAATCAGTATGGTTCTTGAGGTGTCGGAATCAAGAGTATCGCAGCTACATACTAAAGCTCTCAATAAGATGAAATTAAAGCTTGGTGATTACATGGGGATACTTAGCTGATGAACAGCTGTTAATTATTATATGATGAGAGGGATACTATGAGAAAATGTAAAAGAGGATATTTCCAGTTTGAAAACAAGGAAGATGGATTGTATGTTAATGTTTATCCGCCTATGGACGGAAGTAAGGCAGCAGAGGTAGGAGAGGCTGTTTACTATATTGACAAGAAGAGAATCCAGGGCTGTGATATGGCTGTTCTTAATGATGCATTTAAGAAGGGCGCAAGCCAGGAGATATCAGTAAAGGTTTCCTCAGAAAAACCTTTTCCATGTAGTGAATTTGGTGATTACAGAATCAGCCGTGACTGTATGACTGTTGAGGCTGTTTTCTATCCAGGATTTGTTGATTCTTCGGAGTTGACCGTTGACGAAATAAAAAGTGATCTTGCAAGCCTCAATGTAACTAATGGTATTATTGAGGAACAGATAACTAAATTTATTGATGAAAGAAATTACTATGAGAATTACCTTGTTGCCCAGGGAACAATGCCTAGGGAAGGAAAGGATGGTTCAATCGAGTATAATTTTAATGTGGATTTAAAGCCTACTCCTAAGATGAATGATGACGGAACCGTTGATTTTCATACTCTGGAGAATGTAAACCATGTAAAAACAGGAGATATAGTTGCTGTTCTTTATCCAGAGGATAGAGGAGATGCAGGAATTGATGTTTTAGGAAGATCTGTTTTACCAAGAAAGGTTAAGAGAGTTCTTTTCAGATATGGTAAGAATCTTTCTGTGTCTGAAGATGGAACTAAGCTTATTTCACAGGTAAGTGGTCATGTACAGCTTGAGGGGGATAAGGTATTCGTTTCTAATTGCCTTGAACTGGTGGATGTGGATGCTTCTACCGGTGACATTGATTATGATGGAAGTGTTGTTATCAAAGGTAATGTGCTGGCAGGATTTTCAGTAAAAGCTGCAGGTGATATAAGTGTAAGTGGAATTGTAGAAGGTGCTACACTTATTTCAGGTGGTAATATTACGCTGAACAGAGGTGTTCAGGGAATGAATAAAGCAGTTATTAAGGCAAAGGGAAATCTTGTTACCAAGTTTATAGAGAGTGCACAGCTTGTTGAAGTTGGTGGCAATATTGATACGGATTCTATTCTGCACAGTAAAGTTAATGCCAAGGGGAAAATTGTTGCTTCAGGACGAAATGGACTCATTGTAGGTGGTGAGGTTAAGTCTGTAGTTCTTGTTCAGGCAAAGAATATTGGCAATGCCATGGGAACTAATACTGTTGTAGGAGTTGGACTTGATCCTACTGCGAAGAAGAGAGTTGATGAACTTAAGAAGAGTCTTTCTGAACTAGGTGCCAATAAGATTAAACTTAACCAGGTAATGGAAGCATTAAGGAAGAAACAGGAACTGGAAGGTTCTTTATCTGACGATAAGAGGGAATTTCAGCAGAAGACCATGAGGAATATTATTCTTCTTGAACAGCAGCTTACTGAACAGAAGCAGGAACTTGAACAGCTTAGAGAACAGCTGAGTGAAGATGTTAATGCCAGGGTTAGGGTTGAAGGTAATATATATATTGGTGTAAAACTTGTATTTGGTGAACAGAACTATTTTGTTAAAGAGAAATTTTCATTCTGTCAGTTTGTTAAGGATCATGCAGAGATTAAGTGTCGTTCAATATAGCACGGAGCCCGGCATCAAAAAAGGGGATGGGATGTTATGAGTGTAAGACCTGTAGATATGCTGATGATGCAGCAGATAAATGAGGTTTCCCATATTAGGCAGGGGGAAACTGCAAGAACTGCACAGCAACAGACCAATATTGTCAACAACAACCAGAAAGACACAGAGGTTAAATCTGAACAGGTAAATCAGAAGGATAATGTTGATAACCAGAATAAAAAATTTGATGCAAGAGAAAAAAGTGATAATGAATATCAAGGGAATGGTGGTTCCAATAACCGTAACGGAAAGAGAGAAGATGGCACTGTTAAAATCAAGTCATTGAATCACGGTGGATTTGATATTAAAATATAATTTCGGGAAGAGGAATTGTGATGAACATAATTGAGATTATTATGTTAATTGGCGGTATTGCAGTATTTATCGCCAGTTATTTTGTTGGGAATAGAAAAGATAGTGGCAGCGTGGCTGTCCATGTAGATGCGGAATTATCTGAAGAGGATAAGATTAAGATTCGAAAACAGGTAGACAGTATTATCAAAGATAAGATTGATAATGTTTCTGAACAGGCTGAAGCTCAGATGGATAAGATTTCAAACACAAAGATGCTTGAACTTAATGATTATGCTGAGACCATTATGAGTGAGATTAACAGAAACCACAATGAGACAGTTTTTTTGTATGACATGCTTAATGAGAAGGCAAAGGAAGTAAAGAATACTGTCAAAGATGTTAATATTGCAAAAAAAGAAGTGGACAGCATCCAGATGCATAACAGAAAATCTTTGGAGGTTGATAAATTATCTTCTGATTCAGCAGAATTATCTGATGATAAAGAATTATTAAAGGAACCTGTTAAATCAGTTGAAACAAAATCCTATGGTTATAAGAAGAGTACTCCTTCAGGAAGCAAGGATCTTGCAAAAGAAAGACTGATGGAACTTGTAAGAAAAAGCAATGAGAAGGCAAGAGTGCAGGTAACAGTTGATTCTGCCGGAATTAAAGAGCAGATTAATATTCCTGAGGCAGCTTCTGTTGAGAATACAGATGATACGGCAAAGAAAGTATCTAAAGCAAGAAAAACTCCAGAGAAGAAGCCTGTATCTGAAAAGCAGACAGCTGCGAAGTCATCATCTGCAAAAGAAACAGCTGCTAAGCCGGCATCTGCAAAGTCTTCTACAAAATCATCTTCTTCAAAATCGACAACTTCAAAATCAACGGCTTCAAAATCTCCGGCTGTAAAGGCGGAGGATATTGCAGCAGATTTTCCAGATGATATGGCAAACAATGACAGAATTATAGAATTAAGCAAGCGGGGAGTCAGCAATAAGGATATAGCCAAGCTCCTGAATATTGGCATAGGAGAGGTTAAGCTGGTAGTTGATTTGTTTAACAGCTCTAAATAACTGGAATGAGGATTAATATGAATTTAAAGTATTATTTAAGAGGACTGGGATTAGGTCTTATTGTGACAACTATTATTCTTTCTGTGTCACGTAATTTTGGAAGTGGGCAGGATGATAAGAATAATGATGTATCTCAGGTACAGAATTCAACAGGTTCTGTTATTGCTTTTACAAGAGGTCAGGAGGAGACTACTGCTTCTATGGAGAATGAAACCAGGCAGGAGGAGACCACGAACCAGACAGAACCATCCACGGAAGCATTGACTCAGCCTGAGACTACAAAAGCAGCAGAACCAGAGACTACCAGCAAGGCTGTTGAACCAACTACCCAGGAACCAACAAAAGCACCTGAAGAAAATGGAAGTGTTACTATAGTAATTAAAGACGTTTATTATGGTACCCAGGCTGCTGATATATTATATGATGCTGGTCTTATTACAGATAAAAGTGATTTTATCCAGTACCTTATTGCAACAGGATATGGTTCAATCATACAGGAAGGTGTGTATTCTATCGATAAGGGAGCCAGCTATGAGGTAATTTGTAAAACTATTTCAAGAAAATAATTTTTATTTTTCCTTGATTTATTTTTAAATGGCTGATATAATAGCCAACGTGTGAGAAAACATGCAGGTGGATCTGGCAACTGGTGCCGAATAACGCGTCGGTGGTTGTTGGAGAAGAAAGCTGCAAAAGATTATTTAACCAATGGAGGTATTAAAATGAGCGTTATTTCTATGAAACAGTTACTTGAGGCAGGTGTACATTTTGGTCACCAGACAAGAAGATGGAACCCTAAGATGGCTGAGTACATCTACACAGAGAGAAATGGTATCCATATTATTGACTTACAGAAGTCAGTAGGCAAGGTTGATGAGGCTTACAATGCAATCTCTGACATCGTTGCTGATGGTGGTACAATTCTTTTTGTTGGTACTAAGAAGCAGGCTCAGGAGGCTATTGCTACTGAGGCTGAGCGTTGTGGTATGTTCTATGTTAATGAGAGATGGTTAGGCGGTATGCTTACTAACTTCAAGACAATTCAGAGCAGAATCAACAGACTTAAGGAAATCGAAGCAATGCAGGAAGATGGAACATTTGATGTTCTTCCTAAGAAAGAAGTTATCGGATTAAAGAAAGAGTTAGAGAAGCTTCAGAAGAACCTTGGCGGTATTAAGGAGATGAAGAAGTTACCAGATGCTATCTTTATCGTAGATCCTAAGAAAGAGAGAATCTGCGTTCAGGAGGCACATGCACTTGGCATTACACTTATCGGTATTGCAGATACTAACTGTGATCCAGATGAGCTTGATTATGTTATTCCAGGTAACGATGATGCTATCAGAGCTGTTAAGTTAATCGTAGCAAAGATGGCAGATGCAGTTATAGAGGCTAATCAGGGTGAAGAGGCAGTTTCAGCTGATGTAGAGACAGAGGAAGTTGCTGAGGAAGCATAATAATTAAGTTTAGTATAATTTATAATGTATAACATATTCGGAGGATATATATAATGGCAGCAGTTACAGCAGGAATGGTAAAAGAGTTAAGAGAAATGACTGGCGCTGGTATGATGGATTGCAAGAAGGCTCTTGCAGCTACAGACGGCGATATGGATAAGGCTGTAGAGTTCTTAAGAGAGAATGGTATGGCTAAAGCAGCTAAGAAGGCTGGAAGAATTGCAGCAGAAGGTATTGTTAAGACACTTGTTGATGGTAAGAAGGCAGCAATCGTTGAGGTTAACTCAGAGACAGACTTCGTTGCAAAGAATGCAGATTTTAACGCATATGTTGATGACGTTGTAGCACAGGCTCTTAACACATCTGCAACTGACATTGATGCATTTTTAGCAGAGAAGTGGGTTAAAGATTCTTCTAAGACAGTGGCAGATGAACTTGCAAGCCAGATAGCTATTATTGGTGAGAATTTAAAGATCAGAAGATTTGCCCAGGTTAATGAGGAGAACGGATTTGTTGCTTCATACATTCACATGGGTGGAAAGATTGGTGTATTAGTAGACGTTGAGACTGACGTTGTTAACGATGACATCAAGGAGATGGCAAAGAATGTTGCTATGCAGGCTGCAGCTCTTAAGCCAGTGTATACAAGCAGAGATGAAGTTGATGCTGAGTACATTGAGAAAGAGACAGAGATTCTTACAGCAGCAGCTAAGAATGAGAAGCCAGATGCAAACGATAAGATTATTGAGGGTATGGTTAAGGGACGTATTTCTAAGGAACTTAAGGAAATCTGCCTTCTTGATCAGGTGTATGTTAAGGCTGAGGATGGAAAGCAGTCAGTTTCTGCTTATGTTGAATCAGTAGCAAAGGCAAACAATGCTAAGATTAAGATTAAGGGATTTGTTCGTTTTGAGACAGGTGAAGGTCTTGAGAAGAAGAACGAAGACTTTGCAGCAGAGGTTGCTGCTCAGATGGCAGGAAACTAAAGCTTCCCCAAACTAAGAAGTATCTCTTAGGAGCGACTATTATATAACGTATGTAGACATCATTACCTGTAGTGATATGGGTAATGATGTTTTTTTTAAATCTACTTCATTTATTTATTATCTTATGATATAATTAATTCAAATTGTGACCTATGGAGGAGAATCTAATGGGATTTTTTAAAGATTTTAAGGACGATTTGAATGAGACAGCCAGTGAAATCAATGGCTCAGCTGTATCTGAGAGTACTGAGGATGAGGGATTAATGGTCAATACACTTGATACAGCAGATACTTCTGATGCATCATCTGATCCTGAACTTGCCAAGATTGCAGCTGATCTGGCAGCAGATATGGAGGATGAACAGGCTGACTCATCTTTTGAAGAGGCTGCCTTGAATGTAGAAGAAACTCTTGCTAAAGAGGCAGAGATTGAAGAAGAAACCGTAGATACTATTGATACAGATGCTGATGACAGTGAAGAATCAGCAGGGGTACCAGCTTCGACTAATGAAGAATACAGCGATGAGATTGCTATTATTACATCATGTCTTGTAGTTACAGGAGATCTTGATTCTGATGGCTCAATTGATCTTTTAGGAACTGTAAAGGGTAATGTGGCATGTAAGGGTAAGCTTACAGTAAGTGGTACAATTGTTGGTGATTCATCTGCCAAGGAGATATTTGCTAATAGTGCCAAGATTGAGGGTAATGTGTCTGCTACAGGTTCAATTAAGGTCGGACAGGGAACGGTTATTGTAGGTAATATTGCAGGAACATCTGCTGTTATTGCAGGAGCTGTAAAGGGTGATATAGATGTTCATGGTCCTGTGATTGTTGATTCAACAGCAGTTATTGTTGGTGATATCAAGTCTAAAACAGTTCAGATTAATAATGGTGCAGCTATTGACGGAAGATGTTCTCAGTGCTATGCAGATATTAATACAGACGAAATCTTTGGTGTGTTTAAGAATAAGTAATCAGAGAGGGAAAAGCTGTGAGGGAATTAAAGAGAGTTATATTAAAACTCAGTGGTGAGGCTTTGTCTGGAAGCAAAGGACAGGGATATGACGATGAGCTTATTGAGGATATTGCAAGACAGGTGAAGGCTATTATTGAGAAAGGCATAGATGTTGGCGTCGTAATTGGAGGCGGTAATTACTGGAGAGGCCGTTCTAATAATAATATTGACAGAACTAAGGCTGACCAGATTGGTATGCTGGCAACAATTATGAATTGTATATACGTATCTGAGATTTTTCGTTCATGCGGTATAATGACAAGCATTCTTACACCATTTGAGTGTGGAAGCATGACAAAGCTGTTTTCTAAAGACCGGGCTAATAAGTATTTCAGCAAGGGAATGGTAGTATTCTTTGCAGGTGGTACAGGACACCCTTATTTCTCTACAGATACAGGTATTGTACTGCGTGCTATTGAACTTGATGCAGATGCGATATTACTTGCCAAGGCTATTGATGGTGTATATGACAGTGACCCTAAGGTTAATCCACAAGCAAGAAAGTATGATACACTTCCGATTCAGGAAGTTGTGGATAAGAAGCTGGGAGTTATTGACATGACAGCATCTGTTATGTGCATGGAGAACAGAATGCCGCTTATGATTTTTGGTCTTAATGAGAAAGACAGCATAATTAATGCAATGACAGGAAAATTCAATGGTACAATAGTTACCGTAGATTAATATTTGGAGGATGACAATGAGTGAAATTAAAGAATATGAAGAGAAGATGAGTAAATCACTGGATTCACTTAAGGAAGAATTCAGTTCAATAAGAGCAGGAAGAGCGAATCCACACATTCTTGATAAGATTAAGGTTGATTATTATGGCGCCCCTACATCACTCCAGCAGGTTGCTAATATTTCAGTACCTGAGGCAAGAATGATTCAGATTCAGCCATGGGAGAGCAGCCTCATTAAGGAGATAGAGAAAGCTATTCTTGTGTCAGACTTAGGCATAACACCTAATAATGATGGTAAGGTGATACGTCTTGTATTCCCTGAACTTACAGAGGACAGAAGAAAAGAACTTGCTAAGGATGTTAAGAAGAAGGGTGATAATGCAAAGGTTGCAATCCGTAATATAAGACGAGACGCTAATGATTCACTCAAGAAGGCAAACAAAGCAGGTGAATTATCCGATGACGAGCTTTCTAATTCAGAGGATGAGGTTCAGAAGATTACTGACAAATATACTGCTTTAGTTGATAAGGCTATTGAAGAAAAGACTAAGGAAATTCTCACAGTCTAGTTAAGGCAAAGTATATAAATCCGTGGGATTTCGATTGTTTAAGGCAGTCGTTTTTCCCGGATTTTGTTATGTTATCATGTTGAAATGAGGTGTTCTATGCAAGAATATAATGAATCACTTGGATTAAGTATTCCTGGTCACGTAGCTATTATTCTTGATGGTAATGGAAGGTGGGCAAAGAAAAGGCATATGCCAAGAACCTATGGACATAAAGTGGGAAGCCAGGTTGTGGAAGATATGTTATCTGTTGTGGATGATCTTGGCGTAAAGTATTTTACTGTGTACGCTTTTTCAACAGAGAACTGGAAAAGATCAACAGAAGAAGTCTCCACACTTATGGGAATATTAAGGACATACCTAAAGGATTGTGTTAAAAAGTCCATGAAAAATAATGTCCGTTGCCGGGTTATCGGAAGAAGAGAAGAATTAAGTGACGATATTGTGGACAGTATTATTAATTTAGAGGAAAAAACAAAGAATAATACAGGACTTAATTTTACAATTGCCATCAATTATGGTGGAAGGGATGAAATTACAAGAGCTGTAAAAAAGATTGCAGCTAAAGTGAAATCTGGTGAAATATCATGTGACGACATAACAGAAGAGACAATTTCATGTTATCTTGATACTTGGGAACTGCCAGACCCTGATTTGTTGATAAGAAGTAGTGGCGAACAGAGATTGTCTAATTATCTTCCATGGCAGCTTGCCTACACGGAATTCTATTTTACTGATACATTATGGCCTGATTTTAACAGAGAAGAGATGATTAAGGCATTTGAGTGGTATAATAAACGTGAGAGAAGATTTGGTGGAGTAGTGGAGGATAAAGCGTGAAAACAAGAGTTTTAAGTGGAGTTTTTCTTTTGCTGGTTATGGGTTCTGCCCTTTTTTTGGGTGGATGGTATCTGTTTTTTCTGTGTCTTTTTATATCTCTGTTTGGACTTTTTGAACTGTACAGGGTGTTTAAGATTGAAAAGAGTGTGCTTGGTATAGTAGGATATTCCACTACAATACTTTACTATGTGGCATTACTTTCAGATAATGACAAGCTTATGGCATTAGCTGTAATTCTTGGACTTATGGGCACCATGACTGCATATGTTATAACATTTCCCAAATATATTGCCAGTCAGGTAATGTGTTGTATATTTGGAGTTATGTATGTATCAGTTATGCTTTCATATATTTACAGGACACGAACAGGAATTGACGGAATATATGTAGTGTGGCTTATATTCGTATCTTCATGGGTGAGTGATACATTCGCATATTTTACAGGTGTTTTGTTTGGTAAACATAGGATGACCCCTAAGCTTTCACCTAAAAAGTCAATTGAAGGGGCTGTGGGAGGTACACTTATATCAACAATTGTAGGTGCGGTGTATGGATATTTTGTAAGCGGATATATGTCAGAAGTAATCAGCTTTCCAGCGTTGACCTTTGCTATTGCAAGTTTTGCAGGTGCACTTTTATCAATTGTTGGAGATTTAGCGGCATCAGCCATTAAAAGAAATTATGAAATAAAGGATTATGGCAGGCTGATTCCGGGACATGGAGGAATCCTTGACAGATTTGACAGCGTGATATTTACAGCCCCAGCGGTGTTCTGGGCTGTATATATTATTAATATTTTTATGTAATTGTTTTGAATGGTGAATAATATGAAAAATGTTTCTATATTAGGTTCAACAGGTTCTATTGGTACCCAGACCCTTGATGTAATAAGGAATAATAAGGATTTTCAGGTTACAGCCCTAGCAGCAGGTACAAGAATCAGCCAGCTGGAGAAGCAGGCAAGGGAGTTTAAACCTAAGCTGGTGTGTGCAGGTACAAGACAGGGAGCGGAGGAACTTAAGGTACTTCTTAAAGATACAGACATTAAAGTTGTATATGGCAGTGAAGGACTTGTTGAATGTGCTGTTGATAAGCAGGCAGATGTTGTTGTAACGGCTGTAGTGGGTATGATGGGAATAATACCTACAATTGAAGCTATCAAAGCAGGAAAAGATATTGCTCTTGCCAATAAAGAAACTCTTGTGACAGCTGGCCATATAATTATGCCACTTGCCAGAGACAATAATGTGAATATATATCCTGTTGACAGTGAACATTCAGCTATTTTCCAGTGTCTTAACGGTGAGGATAAAAAAAATGTAAGTAAGATACTTCTGACAGCTTCTGGCGGTCCTTTCAGGGGAAAAGACAGGGCTTATCTGGAGAATGTTACGCTTGCTGACGCATTAAAGCATCCCAACTGGTCTATGGGAAAGAAGATAACAATCGATTCATCTACAATGGTAAACAAAGGTCTGGAGGTGATTGAAGCCCAGTGGCTTTTTGGAGTACCTGTATCTAATGTTCAGGTAGTAATACAGCCACAGAGTATAATTCATTCCATGGTTGAGTTTGATGATGGTGCAGTTATGGCACAGCTTGGAACACCAGATATGAGGCTGCCTATCCAGTATGCCCTGTGTTATCCGGAAAGAAGAGTCTTAAATTCACAGAAGCTGGATTTCTATGAACTTACCCAGATAACATTTGAAAAACCTGATATAGATACATTTAAGGGACTGCCATATGCTTATGAGGCAGCAAAAAAAGGAGGAAATATTCCTACTGTGTTTAATGCTGCCAATGAACTGGCTGTAAGCAAGTTCTTAAATGAATCAATAAGATATCTTGATATATATGATATCATAAGATATGCCATGGACAATGTGAGGTATATTGATAATCCTGATGTTGAACATATTCTTACCACAGAGAAAGAAACATACGAATTGATAGAAAGCAGGTGGTAATGTGATTATTAATGCTATTATTGCCATATTAATTATTGGATTTCTTGTTGTGGCTCATGAGTTCGGACACTTTATAGTTGCCAAAGCTAATGGAGTGGCAGTAGTTGAGTTTGCAATTGGTTTTGGTCCACGAATATTCCACATAAAAAAAGGTGAGACAGATTATGCTTTAAGGCTGATTCCTTTTGGTGGTGCCTGCGTCATGCTGGGAGATACCATGATGGATTCAGGTGATACAGATATAGAATATGATGAATCAAGACTGCTCTCATCTAAGTCTGTATGGTCCAGAATCGCCATTGTGATTGCGGGACCAGTTTTTAATTTTATTCTTGCTTTTATATTTGCAGTAATAATTATTGCATCGGTGGGAACAGATCCATGTACTGTGGATGTTGTAGATGAAGGCTCTCCAGCCTATAATGCAGGGCTGCAGGTTGGAGATGAAATTGTTAAAATCAACAACAACAAAATTGCATTTTCCAGGGAATATTCATTTTATCAGTATTATCACAGCAAAGATACAATGAATATAACCTATATAAGAAATGGTGAAAAATATACAACCCAGGTTGCACCTGAATATAGAGATTATGATGTGTACAGAATTGGAATAATGGTATCAGGCAATGTTAATATAAGCGAGGTATCAGATAATTCACCTGCCAAGGCAGCAGGAATCAGAAGCGGTGATATTATTGTATCTGTTGATGGACAGAAACTGGAGAATGGCATAATAATATCAGATATAATTGGAGCATCACAGGGAAAGCCTGTAGATATGGTGTTGAACCGTGATGGGAAAGAGATTAATGTCACTGTTACACCGGCTGTTACTAATGTGAAGGAATACTATACCGGATTTGACAGCTATGGGTACAGAGTAAAGAAAGACCCTGCTTCAACAATAGTATGTGCATTCAAGGAAGTGGGATACTGGATTGAAGTGGTAGTGAAAAGCGTTGGAATGATGTTTACCGGACAGGTTGGAATAAACGATTTATCAGGACCTGTTGGAGTCGTAGATTCTGTCAATACAGTTGTGGAACAGGCTAAACCAGAAGGTGCCTGGATGGTAACTCTTAATTTGTTTAATTTTATAGTTATGTTAAGTGCCAATCTGGGGGTGATGAACCTTCTTCCTCTGCCTGCCCTGGATGGAGGAAAACTGATATTTCTAATAATTGAGGCATTGCGAGGCAAACCTGTAAAGCCCGAACATGAGGGAATGGTTCATTTCGTAGGAATGGTGCTTTTAATGATGCTTATGGTTTATGTTATGTTTAAGGATATTGTAAATCTGTTCTGATTAAGATAAGAATATCTGTTTAAGAAATGAGGTTATTATGGATAGAAATCATACAAAAATTGTTCAGATTGGTGACGTTAGAATCGGAGGTGGTAACAGGGTTGCCATCCAGTCTATGACTAATACAAGAACAGAGGATGTACAGGCGACAGTAAAACAGATTCTTGACCTGGAAAAAGCCGGGTGTGATATAGTCCGCTGTACTGTTCCTACTATTGAGGCAGCAAAAGCAATCGGAAAAATAAAAGAGAAGATTCATATACCTCTGGTGGCTGATATTCATTTTGATTACAGAATGGCAATTGCATCCATCGAAAACGGCGCTGATAAAATCCGTATTAATCCGGGCAATATCGGTGGAAAGGATAATATTAAGGCTGTTGTAGAGGCTGCCAGAAGCAGGAATATTCCAATAAGAGTTGGTGTAAACAGTGGTTCGCTGGAGAAGAATATTATTGAGAAATATGGGAAGGTAACTGCAGCAGGTCTTGTGGAAAGCGCACTGGATAAGGTGAGGATGATTGAGGAACAGGACTATGACAATATTGTAATCAGTATAAAATCCTCAGATGTTCTCATGTGTACAGAGGCCTATGAACTCATATCAGATAAAACCAGTTATCCTCTCCATGTTGGAATAACAGAAGCAGGAACAGCATTTGCAGGAACGATTAAATCTTCCATTGGCCTTGGAATGATTCTATCTAAAAATATTGGTGATACAATCCGTGTATCACTGACAGATGACCCTGTTAAGGAAGTTGAGACTGCGAAGATTATCTTAAAGACGCTTGGATTAAGAAATGGTGGTATTGAGATTGTGTCATGCCCTACATGCGGAAGAACAAAGATTGACCTTATTGGGCTGGCATCACAGGTAGAGAAGATGGCGTCTGGTTATGACCTGGATATTAAGGTTGCTGTAATGGGCTGTGTTGTTAATGGTCCTGGAGAGGCTAAAGAAGCTGATATCGGTATTGCTGGCGGGGACGGATGCGGCGTATTGATTAAGCATGGTGAAATTGTTAAGAAAGTTGCAGAGGATGAGCTGTTAGAAACACTTAAGTATGAGCTGGATCACTGGAATGAATAAATGGGGTAGCAGAAAGTGAAGTTTTTTGATGTTTTTCCAAAATTAAGATTACCTGAAGAATTGTCAGCATATCTTTGTGATGCTGAGGTAGTCAAGGTTACTAAAACCTCAACTAATTCTCTTGCCAGAGTTTATCTTGAGAGCAGCCGGCTTATCAGCAAACAGGTCATATATAAAACAGAAGATGAACTTAAAAAACGTATATTTATTACAAGTAACATGGATGTGCGTATTATTGACAGGTATCATTTATCTTCACAGTATACTCCATCAATGATTATGGAAACTTATTATGACAGTATTTTATTTGAACTTGAGAAATACTGGATTCTGGAATACAACCTTCTGAAAAATTCAACATGGGAGTTTATAGGTGAAGATTCCCTTGAGCTTACGTTGGAGGATGGATTTCTATCACGTACATATGCTGATAATCTGGCAGATTATTTTAAGAAATTATTCTTAAACAGGTTCAGGATGGATATTGATGTGGTGTACAGATACGCCAAAAAGGAAGGAAGCCATTACGAGAAGGAGAATGAGCATAAGCTTAATATACGTGTTGCACAGATTGAACAGAACCTTCTTGCCGGAAGCACCCAATCCGATGGCAACAAGGAAAATACCAGAAAAGATGCTAAAACAGCTGGACCTGAAAAGAGCAAAGATAACGAGAAAAAGCCTGCCTTTCGTGGAGAAGGATTAAATAGCAGTAATATTAAAATCCAACAGAAAGAATATTTTAAAAAGAAACCTGCTAATAACGATGTATTGTTTGGCAGGGATTTTGATGACGATATAATTCCTATAGAACAGATTGATTCTGCAATTGGTGATGTGACTATATCAGGTATGGTTCGCAAGGTTGATGAGCATCCTATACGTAATGAGCGGACAATTCTTTCCTATGACATTACAGATTTTTCAGACACAATCACTGTTAAGATGTTCCTTCAGAATGAGCAGCTGCCGGAAATTAAACAGTTTATTAAAGTTGGGGAATTTTTAAGAATAAAAGGTGCTGCAACACTTGATAAATATGATCAGGAGATTTCTATCACCCATGTAACAGGAATAAGAAAATCTTCTGATACCAGAACTCCAAGAAATGACCTTGCTCTTAACAAAAGAGTTGAACTTCACTGCCATACAAAGATGAGTGATATGGATGGAGTTTCGTCTGTAAAAGACATAATTAAGCAGGCTATCAGATGGGGACATAAGGGAATTGCTATTACAGACCATGGCGTTGTCCAGGCATTCACCGATGCATTCCATCTTATTGGTGATTTGAAGAAGGCTTACAAGAAAAAAGGAGAAAAGCTGGATTTTAAAGTTATCTATGGTGTGGAAGCCTACCTTGTTGATGACACTAAGGAGATTGTTACCAATCATAGAAACCAGAGCCTGGATGATTCGTATGTTGTATTTGACATTGAGACAACAGGTTTTTCAGCTGAACAGGACAGGATTATTGAAATTGGAGCTGTAAAGATTACTAATGGTGTGATAACAGACAGGTTCAGCAGATTCATTAACCCTCTAATTCCAATTCCATTTAGAATTGAGCAGCTTACAGGCATTAATGACTCAATGGTGGTAGGTGAACCTTCTGTTGATGTGGTTCTGCCTGAATTTCTGGAATTCTGTGGGGATGCCTGCCTTGTAGCCCACAATGCCGCATTCGACACAAGTTTTATTATAAGAAATGCAGCTATGCTGGGGATTGAATATGACCCAACATTCCTTGATACTGTAACTTTATCCCAGTTTCTTATGCCTAATCTGCATAATTACAAGCTTGATACTCTGTGTAAACATCTTGGTGTATCTCTTGAAAATCATCACAGAGCGGTAGACGATGCAGAGGCGACAGCAGGAATATATATTAAGCTTATTGAGATGCTTAAAGAAAGAGATGTTTTTGATTTAAAGACATTGAATGAAGTGGGAAAGTTAAGCGAAGATACTATAAAGAAGTTTCATCCATATCATTGTATTATTCTTGCTTCTAATGAAATGGGAAGAATTAACCTTTACAGGCTTATATCAGCTTCTCACCTCACATATTTTAACAGATTTCCCAAGATTCCAAAGAGCCTTGTTAACCAGTACAGAGAGGGACTTATTGTAGGCAGCGCCTGTGAGGCAGGAGAGCTTTTCCGCGCTATGCTTAATGGACGTTCTGAGGCTGAG